>DASWHT010000144.1:0-7423 GCA_036398075.1 Binatia bacterium
TTCCATGTTCCACGTTCAACGATTTCGGATTCCATTCTTTCGGCCGCAGTCACCAGGACCCCGCGGCGGTCGCGTCCGGACTTTCCCCGTCCGTTGACACGCTAAGTGTGGCTATCATATTGGACACTATAGAGGTCTTTATGAACGAGATATCTAGATACGTCCCTATCACCAAAGCGAAAAATGACCTGTTGGAATTGATCCGTCAGGTTGAGAAAGTCGATGAGTCGGTTGCGATCACCAAGAACGGCGTCCCCACCGCCGTGATATTGAGCATGGACAAATACAGAGGCTTGCTGGAGACGCTCGATATTCTTAGCGACGAAGCGACGGTTAAGTCTCTTAGAACTTCCATCCGTCAAGCGCGCAAGGGTAAATGGATACGGCATGACGAAGTTTTTCGTCTTTGATTGCTATGTGTACCCACGGGCGATCGGGAGTTAAACGTTGGGTATTGGGCAGCGTAACGGAAACCGTCGCGCGTCATTCCGGCGATCCTGTACTGGTGATCCGTGCCGCGTGATGGGCAAACGCCCGCCTTATAGCCTTCGGTCTTGTAAAAGAAACGACCAGCCGGCTACTTTGAACATTGAACCATGTGGATCTTATTGATTCTAACGAGCCGTTAGAGGGATTCGTCGCGAAGCCCAAGAGCCGCGCCGGCGGGACTCTTGGGAGACATAAACCCTCCGCCGGGCGCGCGCCCTTTGCGCTTCATCGCGCCGCCGTTTGCTGATGCGTCTGCTGCCGCTTCTTTCGCAGATAACGCAAACGCTTCTGAAACCAGGTCCCCTGGGGCCAGGCCCAATTCTGCGTGGCGAGACTATCCCCGACATAATAAAGGCTATTGTTCGCTCTGCTTTGTAGAAACATGAGTTGCCATGAGTTCATAAGCACCTCCTCGTTAATACTCTAACGTTGGTCCTGCTCCATCAGTCTATTTCGCGGCTTGCTTTAGCCGGCCATCCTCGTCCCTTCCCAAACGCTGCGGCTGGGTTGACTGGCCAGTTTCTTTTCTTTCCATCGCAACAATCCCCGGCGCACGTAATCAGGGTTAAACCCCAAATGCTCACAGACATTTCGAAAGGAGAATATCCAATCGCCGCCTTCATCCAAGACCCATTCTTCCGCCTCGTCGAAAAGCTTCTTTGCTTTGCCGCTCTCAGCCAAGACATTGTCCTGAAAGCAATTAATGGCATCTTCCAAAACCGCCAGGACGAGCTTTTTCTCCGGCTCTAAGATGGTTTTTCTGCGCAGGTTGTCAAAATACTGGGCGGACAAAAGCGTGTCCGGTGCAAAGAGCGAGGCTATTTTCTCTTCCGCGTTAATATGGCCGCGCTCTGGCACTGGATTCGAAGTGTAGGGTTTCAATTCCATGCTTCCTCCCAGTTTCTCAATGGCAGTAAAGTTTCAATTGCGCGCGCGTGGGATCGACTTTTACCCGTTGCGCTTATCATACGTTCCTCGAATCAAGTTAGTTTCGCTGGCTTTCTCTGATGATCTCCCGCACGATGCATTTCGTCATGCATCCCGCGGCCTTCAGCTCTGCCCCGCTTGCATGCAGCCTGGCCAGCAGTTTTTTGCCGTCATCGTCAATAAATGTCACCGCTTCCAATGAAATCTTAACGGTGTGACCGCTGGGAATCTCGCGCCAACAACGCTCCAGTTCATTAACCCAAGCTCCCGCTAGTTTCCCTTCAAGCTCGAAAGTAGTCTTTACAGCGTCGGTTTTGGCGGTGATCTTCAACATGAACAAAGAGCCTTTTGCCGACGGTTCAGTTCCATGTCACTTGCTTGTGCAGCACAACTTCCTTGCCGTACTCGTCCACCTCGACTACCGGATCACACCAACAGAAATCCGAGTCTAGATGGTTCAGCCCGATCGGCAGCGCCGCCGGCGCCGCTGTCGGATAAAACCAAGTCTGATTTTCGAACATCATCGAGTTTCTCCCCACTTGTGATTCGAGCTTACTCATCCGATTTCACACGATTGGAAGAAAATTTCTGCCGCCCTGCCCTGATGCGCGTCATAGACCACTCCAACGCCGTCGAGAAAAGCGCCTGTTCGACGCCTTGAACTGAAACGCGCGCCAAAAGGTCGGCACCAAGGATAAGCAAAGCCGCCAAAAATGGAATTTCGATCTTCATGACATCCAGGGCAATTTTCTTTTCTCTCGATGAAGAGTCATGGCAAGTCGTGTGCCAAACCGCTTCGGTTTCAGAGGGCGCGATAAATGGCGGGAATCAGAGGGAATTCAAACTTTGTCAGTGCGTTGCCTATGGTGGTGACGAAGCGAGAGTGCCGACGGGTCGGCACGCGCCGAAATGCTGACCGGCACTTGGCGAGCCCGCATTATTTATAGTTCAAGGAGGAATCAAAACGCGGTTTCAATCGAGGGGGGGTGAGCCTTCGCTCTGGAGGGCCTGCGCTTCGAGAGCCAAGAGCTCAGCCTTGGTCTCGAGGCCGGCGCCGAAGCCGGTGAGCGCTCCGTTCGCTCCGACGACCCGATGACAGGGCACCACAATGGAGAGCGGATTCTTGCCGCAGGCGGCGCCGACGGCGCGAGACGCCCGAGGTGAGCCGACAGTTCTGGCTATGTCCCCATAACTCCTCGTCTTTCCGAACGGAATTCTCCTCAGGTATAGCCAGACTTTCTTTTGGAACTCAGTCCCGCGTGGTTCGAGCGGAATCTCAAACTGAGTTCTCTTGCCCGCGAAATAATCGGAAAGTTGTCGTTCGGCTTCCACCAGGATGGGGTGCTGCTGATCGACGTTTGGCACGTCGAGCCTCAATCGATTTGGCCGTTCCCGTTCCGACACAATGGCCACCAGCGCGTTTGCGTTCGCGACCAGTTTCAGTTTGCCGATCGGCGATTTCATTTCCTTGTAATACAGCGCCATGTTGTTTCCTCAACTTTCTCTTGGAAAGCATGTCAGCGAACTCCTTCCAGAGATAAATCGCCGCGTACGATCTCCAAGGTCTGATAGCTGCCAAATCAAGATCTGGGTGCAGCTCGACCACGCGTTTGAGAATCAAATCCGTCCCCGGAAAAGCGTCGGTGTCACCGATGGCCCGAAGGCTGATATATTCCGCCGACCAGGGTCCCAGGCCCTTTGTTTCGAGGAGGGCCTTCCGGAACGCCATGGGGTCTTGAGCTTCGGAAAGCGAAATCGCTCCACTCAATACACGGCGGCTGAAATCGCGAATCGCCTCTCTTCGAGCCATGGTTGTCTTGACCTCGCTGAGATCGGACTGCGCCAGAATTTCCGGGCGGGGAAATAACCGGGTCTTCTCTCCGGAAACAGGATGAACGACCTCCGCCCCGTAGCCGCGCACCAGCTGGCCGACGAGATTGGTTCGCTGTTCAGCCGTGACCAATTGCCCCAAGATCGAGCACACGGCGGTCTCAAAACCATCCCAACCTCCGGGCAATCGCAAGCCAGGGAAGCGATCGAATAGTTTTGCAAGAAGCGGGACCGGCGCGAAACTGCTCGCAATGAGCATGGGATCCGAGTCCAAGTCGAACATCCTCCGCACCCGCGTTACGACGTCGAAAAGTATCGTGGGGTCTTCGGTGATGACCCTTAATTTCAGCTGCGGTTCGCCGGCCATCGGTTGAACTTGGAAAACTCCAATCGCGTTGCCGATGCAAAAAACGCGTTCGAAGAAATCCTCCGTGACGCGTTCGACTCCCGGAATGAAATGCGTCCGATAGAATCGAATAATGGTCCGCCAATCGTAAGGAGGCCTGAATGCAAGCTTAAGGTCGATTCCGTCACTGCTGTGTGGGTTAATATGAGTCTTTCGTAGCTGAGAAGGAGGCCGGCGGAAACGTTTTTGGAATGCGTCGTTGAAACGTCTGAGGGAACGAAAGCCAGCCGTTCGCGCGACCGTCATCAGCGGCATGCCGCTCTCGACAATCAGCTTTCGAGCGAAGTTAAGCCTGTTGTTGTCGGCAATTTGCTTGGGAGTCTGACCGATCTCTTCTTCAAAAAGCCGCCGCAAATGTCTTGCGCTCACTCCCAGCCGGGCGGCAAACTGATCTTCGTTGGTGTGATGAAGCTCGTTTCTCGCTATGAGTTTGAGTGCCCGTTGCACCACCGCTTTCTTTCCGAACCAGGCAGGTGATAGAGGAGCGCACTCCGGGCGGCACCTCAAACATGGCCGGTATCCAGCCTTCTCCGCAGAGGCGGCGTCGGGAAAGAACTCGCAGTTTTCCAGCTTTGGCCTTGCTGGACAAATGGGACGGCAGTATACACCCGTGGTCTTTACTGCGATGAAAATCTTGCCGTCAAAGCGGTGGTCTCGGGCAAGCATGGCCTCGTAGAAATCTTTCATAGCTTGTAAAAACAGTATTGGGATAAATGAAGCCCGTACG
This sequence comes from Binatia bacterium, assembly GCA_036398075.1. Lineage (GTDB taxonomy): Bacteria > Desulfobacterota > Binatia > UBA9968 > UBA9968 > DATACQ01. The sequence continues at coordinate 4,380 of DASWHT010000144.1, forward strand.
CAAGACAGCTAGTGGCCGTTTTCGGACGTTAATGATTTTCTCCTGCCGATCGCGGCGACGTAACGCTCGCGGGTCGGCAGCTGCCGAAATATCGGCTTTTGTCCTGTCTCGGGGAACGGCTGTGATTAGGCAGGGATTAATCTGGGACGACTGATGCCCAAATGTTTCATGCGTGATTGAAGAGTGGTCCGCTTCATACCCAGGCGCGCAGCCGCGCCGGCGGTCCCGCCGATTACCCAATTCGTTTCGCTCAGGGCGCGCACGATATGCTCCCGTTCAGCCTGTTCCAGGGTGGCGGCGCCGTTTGCAGAGATTACCGGCGCGAGGTTCGTCACAGGTCTCAACTCGGTGAGCGGAATTTCCAGTTGCGCGCCGCGGGAAAGGATGACCGCGCGCTCGATGAAATTTTCCAGTTCCCGGACATTGCCGGGCCAATTGTATTCAGACAACGCTTTCATCGCGCTGGCCGGAATCGTCTCGACCTTTTTTTTCATGCGTCGCGCGTACTTTTGCACAAAGTATCGCACTAAAAGCGAAATATCTTCGCGCCGTTCGCGCAACGGCGGAATGACGATGGGAAAAACATTGAGCCGGTAAAACAGGTCGCTGCGAAATTGCTTCTCGGCGACCATCTGCGGCAAATTCGAGTTCGTGGCGGCGACGATTCGCACGTTCACACGAAGCGTTTTCGTGCTCCCAAGGCGCTCGAACTCGTGCTCCTGCAAAACCCTCAAGAGTTTCGGCTGGAGCTCGAGCGGAATGTCGCCGACTTCGTCAAGAAAAAGCGTGCCGCCGTTGGCCAGCTCGAAGCGGCCGATGCGTTGCGCGATCGCGCCGGTGAACGCGCCTTTCTCATGGCCGAACAGTTCGCTCTCAAGGAGGCCGGTGGGGATGGCTGCGCAGTTTATTTTCACCAGGGTCCGCTCGCGGCGCGAGCTCAGATTGTGAATGGCGCGGGCGATCAGCTCCTTGCCTGTGCCGGTCTCGCCGCGAATGAGAACGGTCGAGTCGGTGGGAGCTACCGTTTGCGCCTGCTGCAAGACATGTTTGAGAGCGCGGTCCCCACCGATGATCTCCTCGAAATCATGCTGGGTGCGGATTTCATCCTGGAGATAGAGTTTTTCCTCCGTGAGCTTGTTCGCTCGCTCCACCACCTGCCCGAAAGCCAGCGCGTTTTCGACGGCTATGGCGATTTGATTGGCGACGTGGTGAAGCAGCTCGGCGTCTTTTTGCGGAAATGTTTCCTCGCGCATGCTTGCCACCACGAGCGTGCCAAGGGGCCGGCCGTGTGAAACCAGAGGCAAGCAACATCCAGACTGGAGACCTTCGGCGACGATGCGCCGGGCGATGTCGGAACCAAATTGCTCGATGTCGCTGCGGGTTATGAAGACCGGCTGGCGCGAGGTCAAGGCTCTTCCCGTCGGCGATCCCTCAACGGGGACCCAGAGACCTTCCTGGAGAAGGCCCTTGCTGACCGGGAAATCCAGCGCGTGAATCTGCAGCCGCTGGGTTTCAGCATCGTAGAGAGAAAGGCTGGCATATTCATGCTTGAATAGGCGCCGCAGGGAAGTGGATACCGCGCTTAGCAGTTCGTGCAGATCGAGCGCCGACACCACGGTATTGTTCACTTCCAACAAGAGGCGCAAACGGTCGCGTTCCTCCTGGAGCTGCTGTTGGACGGTTTGCGCCTGCTCGAAGTTGAGCGCGTTGTCGACCGCCACCGCCACTTGCCTGGCCACCTGTTGCAGAAAAGTCACGTCGGCCTCAGAGTAGGCCGCTTTTTGCGAGCTGCCGAAAGCCAGGGCGCCCAACCTCCGTAACGCGGTCGTAATCGGAACTACACAGAGCGACTGCACCCCGCGCTCGCTCAGCCAGTGCGAGCAATCGGGGAAACGGGTTTCAAGGTCGAGTTGGGAAACCACCCATGGTTGTTGAGTCTGCCACACCCAGCCTCCCGGGGTTTCCATAGGGCATTCCTGTGAGGGACAGGTATAATCCGGCTCCGGGCATTCCAGGACATGCGAACGCATCACATTGCGGGTCGGCTCGTGCAGGATCAGATTGACGAAGTCAAACTGAACCACGAGGTGGAGGCGCGGCGCGAGGTCATGAAAAAGTTGCCCGAGGTCTCGGTGCGAGGCAATCGCTTGTGCAATTTCCAGCAGAGCCTGATGTTGGCTCTGTATAAGATCCGCGTTCTGGCTTCGCAGTTCCTGCTCGTCCATAGTGTCAAGAATATATCTCGTTTTGCAGCCGTTCAAGCCGCCGTGTTTCAGAGCCACGGACAGAGCCCCTTGCTCTGTTTTTCGTGCGATATAGAATACCACCCGTGCGATCTTTACTCACCATCCTCGCCGGTGCCGTCGCGCTGCTCGCCGTCGGCTGCAGCCTCTTGCTGGAACCGCTCGAGCAACGATTCCTGTTTCGGCCGATGAGCTCGGACCCGGAGTATCTCGCGTCGGTGGCGTCGCGCGCGAATGGCATCGAGGAAGTGCGCGTTAAAACGGCCGACGGCGTCATGCTGCATGGATGGCTGAAGCATCCGGCGGCGGCGCGGTCCGGCCAGCGCTTTCCGCTGGTGATCGTTTTCGGCGGCGTGCGCCGGGAATCTTCCTGGATGATCGATCGGGGCGTCAAGCCCGAGCGCTGGGGATGGCTATTCATCAACTATCGGGGCTTCGGTCTATCCGAGGGCGAGCCCTCCGAGAGCGTCGTGCTGGAAGACGCCGGCCTCATCTATGATTACGCCGCGGCGAGATCCGACGTGGACCCGTCGAGTATCGTGGTGCTCGGCCGGAGCCTGGGCACCTACTTCGCCGTTTCCCTGGCAACCACGCGTCAGGTCCGCGGCGCGATTCTTGCCACTCCCTTTGACAGCTTCGCCGCCCTCGCCGCGGAGCGCTATCCCTGGCTGCCGGCCGGGCTACTGCTAAACGGGCGCTACGACGCGGCTGCGATCGCGCCGGCGGTCAAAGTGCCTGCGCTGTTCATTCTCGCCGAGCACGACGACGTCACTCCGGTTGAAAACGGCGCCGCGCTCGCGC
>DASWHT010000145.1:0-16253 GCA_036398075.1 Binatia bacterium
ATGCGCGACCTCGACATTTTTTGCGACCAGCAAAACGCCTGACGTGTCCTTGTCCAAGCGATGGACCAAGCGCGGCGTGAATGGCGTTCCTCGAAAATACGCTTCGAGTAGACCGAGAAGCGTGCGATTCTTTGCGATGGCTTTCGCTTCATGGACGGCGAGGCCGGCGGGTTTATTGAGCACCAGGAGTTCAGCGCTTTCGAAGAGAACATCGATCTGCCGCGGTTCGGCTCGCGCGCTTTCGGCCTGCCTGGTCTCAGGCGCGAAAGGGATGAAAAGCTCGATACGGTCTCCAGGTCGAACTAAATCGTGCGCCTTGGCGCGCCTGCCGTTCAGGCGTACGCCGTTTTTACGAAACAGCTTGCGCACGTAGCCGATGGGAAAATTTCTGGTGAGAAAATTCTCGATTTTCTTGCCCGTTTGACCCTCTGGAACGATGATCTCCTGCACCACCCTTGATAGTTACAGTCATGGCCTCGGTCGGGTCAAGCCGAAATTTATCAATATTTGCAATTCCGTAGCGATTAAGATAGCTTACAGCATGGCGCATGCCGAGTGTCGGCGCGCGCATCCAGGTGAGGTAGTCATTGAACCGTATTGAGTCGGTCGATGCTCTTAGAAAAAAGATCGATCAAGCTGATGAAAAAATAGTTAGGCTGCTGAACGACAGGGCTTCTCTGGCGCAGCGAATTGGCCATCACAAAAGGCTAGCCAACCAAGAAATCTACGTCCCCAGCCGTGAGCAGGAAATTCTCCAGAGAGTTTCCAAACTCAACCGCGGTCCGCTTCCGGCACCAGCCGTTCAATCCGTTTTTCGGGAAGTCATTGCGGCTTGCCGCAGTCTCGAAGCGCCCTTGAAAGTCGCGTTCTTCGGCGCCGAAGCGAGCTATTCGCATCTGGCCGCGCGGCGAAAATTCGGCGCCACGGCGGCGCTTCTGCCCACCGCCAGCATCGCGGAAGTTTTTCAGGATGTCGCCCGCGGGCGGGTTTCGTTCGGCGTCGTGCCCATCGAGAACTCAACCGAAGGAGTGGTGGCCTATACGCTGGATTTGCTGGTGGATTCGCGGTTGCAGATTTGCGCCGAAAGTTTTCTGGATATTCATCACAATCTCCTGTCACGGGGCGGCCGCGCTGGCGAAATTACAAAAATCGTCTCCCATCCCCAGGCGCTGGCGCAATGCCGCGGTTGGCTCAGCCGCCATTTTCCCAAAGTGGAATTGGAGGAGGTGCCGAGCACGTCCCATGCCGCTTCAGCGGCGGCGCAAAACGGTTCCATCGGGGCGGTTTCCAGCAGCTTGGCGGCGGAGATTTACGATTTAAAAATCGTCGCGGCTAACATCGAAGATCAGAGCCAGAACATCACGCGCTTTTTGGTGATCGGCGACCAAGAAGCAAAGCCGTCCCGGCGCGATAAGACTTCGCTGGCCTTTTCCGTCAAAGATGAGCCGGGGATTTTGCACCGCATGCTGCGGCCCTTTGCCAACCGCCGGATCAATTTGAGCAAGATCGAATCGCGGCCGATCAAGAACAAGCCTTGGGAGTATATGTTTTTTCTCGATCTGAAGGGACACAGGGACGAGCCGCGGGTGAAAAGCGCCATCGGCCAACTGGAGCGGCACTGTGTGTTTTTTAAAATTCTAGGATCTTATCCGAGCGGCGCATGAAACCCATCGACCAGGTACCGGAATATATCCGCACGCTCGTTCCCTACGCGCCGGGCAAGCCAATCGAAGAGGTGGAGCGGCAATACGGCATCGCCAACTCGGTCAAGTTGGCCTCCAATGAAAATCCCCTCGGGCCGGCGCCGAAGGCGCTGGAAGCGATCCGCGCCAACCTCGGCCGGCTGCATCTTTACCCGGATGGCGACTGTTTCTATTTGAAAAACAGTCTGGCAAAAAGACTTGGCGTGGCGCCGGACGAGATTATCTTCGGCAACGGCTCCAACGAAATCATCGAGCTGGCGGCGCGGACGTTTATGCGCGTGGGCGATGAAGCGGTGATGGCCCGCCAGGCGTTTATCGTCTATAAGCTCATCGTTCAGGCGGTGGGCGGCGTGGCCAAGGAAATTCCGCTGCGGAACTTTACCCATGATTTGGCTGCCATCGCGAACGCGGTGTCGCCCAAGACCAGAATAGTTTTTCTCGCCAACCCCAACAATCCGACCGGCACCATATACCGGCGCGCCGAATGGGAACGTTTATTGGACCGGCTGCCCGAAGAAGTCTTGATCATCGCCGACGAGGCCTATTTTGAATATGTCGGAGATCCGGAATATCCGGACTCGCTGCGCTACCATGACCGGGGCAAGACGATTATCACCCTCAGGACTTTTTCCAAGCTCTACGGATTGGCCGCGCTACGGATCGGCTATGGGGTTGCTTCCAGAGATGTCATCGCCTTGATGCAGCGCGTGCGCCAGCCGTTTAACGTCAATGCCGTGGCCCAGTGGGCGGCGCTGGCGGCGCTGGACGACAAAGAGCATGCGCGCAGAAGCCTCGAAGCCAATCGCCAGGGCATGGAGTTTCTCAACTCGGAGTTGACCAGGCTTGGCTTGCCCTATGTGCCGAGCCACGGGAATTTTGTTCTGGTGCGCGTCGGTAACGGCAACGAAGTGTTCCAGCGTTTGCTTTCCCAGGCCGTGATCGTGCGGCCGATGGGCGCTTATGAGTTTGCGGAATATGTACGCGTCACCGTGGGGACGATGGAAGAGAACCGCCGCTTCATCGAGGCGCTGGGCCGCATCACGGGGACGGCATGATTACATGCCGGTTCAAAGTTCAATGTTCAAGGTTCAAAGTTTCCGGAAAATCGGATTCGGAATAAACCTTGAACTTTTGAACCCTTGAACCCTGAACGGTATTTTTTCGAAGGAAGCAATCATGTTTCAAAAAATGGTAGTGGCGGGCGTGGGGCTGATCGGTGGCTCGCTGGCGCTGGACATGCGCCGGCGCGGTCTGGTCAAAGAAATCGTCGGCTATGGCCGCACCGAAGCTAATCTAAAAATCGCCAGAAGAAAGCGCATCATCGACGGCTATTTTGTGAGAGAGGAAGAAATTCCCGCCGACACCGACTTTCTGATGCTGGGAACCCCCGTGCAAACCATCGTGCCATTGACCGAGGCATTTTTGCCACGGCTCAAGCGCGGCTGCATCGTGAGCGACGTCGGCAGCGTGAAAGGGGAAATCGTGCGTGGTATGGAAAGGCTCCTGCCCGCGGGCATTCACTTTGTCGGCGCCCATCCGATCGCGGGCAGCGAGCAGTGGGGCGCCGAAGCCGCCCGAGAAAATCTTTTCATGGGGCGGCTTTGTGTCTTGACGCCGACGCGAAAAACCAATCGCGCGGCGTTGAAAAAGATGGTGCTGCTCTGGCGTCGTGTCGGAGCCTACGTGGAAATCATCAATGCCAACCGCCATGACCATATCCTGGGTGTGGTCAGCCATCTGCCCCATATGGCCGCCTTTGCGCTGGTCAATGCCCTGGATCAGACCAAATTGGATGGCGTTGATTTGAAACGTTTTTGCGCCGGCGGTTTTAAAGACATCACCCGGATTGCGTCGAGCCGGCCGGAGCTTTGGCGCGACATCTGTCTGCTCAACCGTCGCGCCGTATCCAGATCGCTGGGCACCTACATCCGCAACCTCGAACGGATGAAGCGTTGGGTCGATGGCGGCAACGGGCGCGCCCTCGACCGGGAGTTCGCCAACGCCAATGAAGTGCGAGAGCAACTGGGCTAATGCCGCGCATCGGAGGGGGGAGGATTTAACCGCAAAGGGCGCAAAAAAGAGGGTCTCACCACGAAGGCACGAAGGTCACGAAGGGTTCGGATGATTGGTAAGGGCGGGTTTCAAACCCGCCCCTACGAAACCTTCGTGCCTTCGTGGTGAATCCGAATTATCTTGTTAAATCACCAATATAGTATGAAGAGGATTGAACCCGCTAAGAAACCGCTCTGCGGAGAAATCGTCGTTCCCGGAGACAAGTCCATCGCCCACCGAGCGGTAATGCTGGCGAGCGTGGCCCAGGGCCAGAGCCGTATTTCCAATCTTTCCGGCGGCGATGACAACTCGCGTACCGTCAGAGCGTTTCGCCAGTTGGGCGTGGAAATTTTTCGTTCAGGGGAGGCGCTCTGCGTCGAAGGCAAGGGATGGCACGGACTTCACGCGCCGGCGGCGGTCATCGACTGCGGCAACTCCGGCACCACTATGCGACTCATGTCCGGCGCGCTGGCCGGTCGGCCGTTTCTCAGCAGGCTGGACGGCGACAGCTCGTTGCGCCAGCGGCCGATGCAAAGAATCATCGATCCCTTGCGTCTCATGGGCGCGAAGATTGGCAGCGCAGCGGGCAATGGCCTGGCGCCGTTAGAAATCCACGGTGGCGGGCTGCACGGCATCCACTACCCTATGCCCATCGCCAGCGCGCAGGTAAAGTCGGCGATCCTGCTGGCGGCGCTGCAAGCTTCGGGCACAACGACTGTAGTAGAACCGATCAAATCCCGCGACCACACCGAAGTGATGCTCGCCGGCTTCGGCTGCCGTGTCAGCGCGCAGGGAAACGTCGTCACGTTGGCTGGCGGACAGAGCCTCGTGGGTCAGGACGTGCGCATTCCCGGCGACATTTCGTCAGCGGCGTTTTTCCTGGTGGCTGCCGCGACAGTGCCGGGTTCGGATATCGCGATTCGCAACGTGGGTTGCAACCCCACCCGCGATGGGATCATTGAAGTTCTAAAGCGCATGGGCGCTGCCATCGAATTAATGAATGAGCGCAGCGAAGCGGGCGAACGCGTGGCGGATATACGAGCGCGCGGCGGCGCGCTGCGCGGCGTCGAGGTGGAACCGGAGCTGGCGGCCCGCACCATCGATGAATATCCGGTGCTGTCGGTTGCGGCGGCCTTGGCCGGCGGGGTGACGAAGTTCTCAGGCGTCAAGGAACTGCGCTACAAGGAGTCGGACCGCATCGCGGCCATGACCGAGGGGCTGCGGCGCCTTGGCGTTAAAGTAGAGGAGCGGGAAGATGGCATGACCATTTACGGCGGCGGCTGTTTGCGCGGCGGCGAGGTGCGCAGTTTCGCCGATCACCGTGTGGCCATGTCGTTCGCCGTCGCCGCGCTTTCCAGCGACGGCGCGATCGAGATCGACGACGCCCGCTGCGCCGATATTTCGTTCCCGACGTTCTTTGACTTAATGGACCAAATGCGGTTGCAATGAGACGCAAGACAGAGGATAGTCGCTCCACTAGCGGGCTGCTGAAAAGACCCTCGGTTCACCCTTCCAGAGCCTCCGGGCGAACGGCGGAGTGGATAAAATCATTGAGTATTTGCCGTTCGTGTTATACTGAGCTAAACCGAAGGATCGGAGCGCGCGAACTGCTGCTGAGGGGCAGTTTGGGATGAACGATGTGATTGTCGCGATTGACGGACCGTCGGGAGCGGGAAAAAGCACGTTGGCGAAACGGTTGGCCAAAGAACTTGGTTTTACCTACTTGGACACCGGCGCCATGTACCGGGCGCTGGCGCTAAAAGTGTTGCGGCAACGGCTAGACCTGGGTGACGAACCAGGATTGGCCGCGCTGGTGCGCGAAACTGAAATCGGCCTGCATGAAAACGGCGGGCGGTTGAATGTAATGCTCGACGGCGTGGATGTCGCGGACTTGATTCGCACGCCGGAAGTAAGCCAGATGGCGTCCAAGGTTTCGGCACAAAAGATCGTGCGCCAGAGAATGTTAGAGCTGCAACGCGCGGCGGGCGGGAAAGGCCATATCGTCGCCGAAGGGCGCGACATCGGCACGGTGATTTTTCCCGGCGCGGAGATTAAAATCTATCTCGACGCGTCGCTCGATGAGCGAGCGCGGCGCCGCTACGAGGAATTGCGCGCCGGCGGGCGGCCAGTCTCACTAGAGGCGACGGTGCGCGAAATTAAGGAGCGCGACCAGCGCGACAGCGGGCGCGATTTGGCGCCGCTCTGCAAGGCGGAGGATGCCGTGGCGATCGATACCTCCACGCTCACGGCGGATGCGGTGGCCGAGCGCGTCATGGATTTGATACGATCGCGACTAACTCAGGATGCAGTAAACCAAGAAGATCGGAGCTAGGGTTCATGGCCGAATATGATGCAAACAAAGGCGCCGACGCGGGTGGCCTTAACGAGTTCGAGACGCTATTCGAGGAAAGCCTGCGCACGGTAAAACCGGGAGGCATCGTCAAGGGGCGGGTGGTGGGGATCACGGCGACCCATGTCTTGATCGACGTCGGCTACAAGTCCGAAGGACAAATTCCGGTTCAGGAGTTCAGCGACCGGCAGGGAAATCTCCAGATCAAAGTAGACGACGATGTCGATGTTTATTTCGCTTCGTCCGAAGGGGAAAATGGCGGCATCGTCTTGTCGCGGCAGCGCGCCGAAAGCATGAAAGTCTGGGAGGATCTTGAAAAGGCATTCAACGAGGGGCGCGCCGTCGAGGGGGCGATTATCGGCAAGGTCAAGGGCGGCTTCAAAGTCGATGTCGGCGTGCCGGCATTCCTCCCCGGGTCCCATGTGGAGATCCGGCCAAGCCGAAATCTAGACAAGTTTATCGGCACTAAGGACCGTTTCGAAGTTGTGAAGTTCAATCGCGCGCGCGGCAACGTGGTGGTATCCCGCCGCACGCTCCTGGAAAAGGAGCGGGATGTTCTCAAACACGAAGTTCTCAAGGTAATCGAAGAAGGCGTGATCCTTGAAGGCACGGTAAAAAACATCACGGGATACGGCGCGTTCGTCGACCTGGGAGGCATTGACGGCATCCTCCATATCAGCGACATGTCCTGGGGCCGTATTGCCCACCCCTCGGAGATTGTTCAGGTGGGCGATAAGGTCAAGGTCGTAGTGCTGAAATTCGACAACGAGAAAGAAAGAATCTCCCTTGGCATGAAACAGTTGACTCCCGATCCCTGGCATACGGTGACGGAAAAATACCCAGTGGGCGCCCGTGTTCAGGGCAAGGTGATCAGCCTTATGGACTACGGCGCTTTCGTCGAGCTGGAAAGCGGCATCGAGGGACTCATTCATATCTCCGAGATGTCGTGGACCAGAAAAATTGCCCACCCGTCAAAGCTTCTTCAGGTTGGACAGGGCGTCGAGGTGGTCGTGCTCAATATCGATCCAGGACACCGGCGCATCTCTCTCGGGCTTAAACAGGTCATGGTCAATCCGTGGGAAGAAGCCAAGGGGAAGTATCCGGTGGGGAGCATCGTTAAAGGCCCGGTGCGCAATGTGACCGACTTCGGTATTTTCGTCGGCATCGAAGAGGGCATCGACGGGCTGGTCCATATCTCGGATATACACTGGACCAAGAAAATCAAACATCCTTCGGAGCTTTACAAAAAGGGCGACGTCGTCGAAGCCAAAGTGTTGGGTGTCAATGTCGAGACCGCCAGATTCTCTCTCGGTATCAAACAGATGAACCCCGATCCCTGGCAAGTCGTCGCCGAACGCTACCCGGTGGGGTCGAGAGTCAAGGGGCAGGTGACCAGTGTCCCTGATTTCGGCGTTTTCGTACGCATCGAAGAAGGCATTGAGGGATTGATTCATGTATCCCAGCTCAGCACCGAGCGGATTGACAAGCCATCGAGCCTTTATAAACCGGGGGACGAAGTTGAGGCGGAAGTCATCAATATCGATACCCACGAGAAAAAAATCGGACTCAGCGTCAAGGCATTGCGCCGATCGGAAGAGCGCCAGGAGATGGAGAACTATCTCAAGAAAGAAAAAGAAGGCGGTAGGTTCTCCTTCGAGTCGCTGCTTAACGACGAGCTAAGGTTGGACCGGGACGAGGAAGGGACCGGCCGCCGCAAGGACAAGTGAGAAAGCTGTGAGCAGAATGACCAGCGCGAGGCGTCCTCATGTCTAGCCGCCATCCGGTCTTGAAAGGATTAGGACTGCTTGCGGTCTTTATTCTAGTGGTCTTCACCGGCGCGTTTTTCTTCGCCTACATAACCGGCGGGGAGTCCAAAGTCTTATCCATGCTGTCCGATGACGGCGTCGGCGTCCTGCTAATCGACGGTGCCATTGATGACTCCCGCCAGGTCTTGGGTGAGCTCAAACGATTTAAAGAAGCGCCGTGGATCAAAGCGCTGGTGGTGCGCATCGACTCGCCGGGCGGCGCCGTGGCACCGACCCAGGAAATCTTCGCGGAAATCCGCAAGGCCAAAGCCAGCAAGCCGATCATCGCCTCCATGGGCGGCATGGCGACCTCAGGCGGTTATTATATCGCCAGTGCCTGCGACAAGATTGTCGCCAATCCCGGCACCTTGACCGGCTCCATCGGCGTAATCATGCAGCTCAGCAACGTCGAAGATCTCATGAAAAAGATCGGTGTTAAGGGGTACAACGTCAAAAGCGGCGACAACAAAGACATAGGTTCGCCATTTCAACCACTGTCGGCGGAGGGGCGGGCGATTTTGCAGTCGCTGGTGGACAATGTCCACGGCCAATTCGTCAGCGCGGTGGCCAAAGGCCGCGACATGGACGAGGCGGCGGTCCGAAAACTATCCGATGGACGCGTCTATTCCGGCGCTCAGGCAAAAGAACTCGGCTTGGTCGACCTGTTCGGCACGCTGGAGGATGCCATCGACCTCGCCGCCAAGCAGGCTGGGGTAGAAACCAGGCCGGCGGTCTATTATTCGCGCGCCGAACGGGAGAGTTGGTGGGATAGAATATTCTTCGGAGCATTTGGCGTTAGAATGCCACGCCGCGAAACCGGTTGGCTGCGTTATGAATGGTCGCCGTCATTGCTCCCATGACCGCTCAACAGACGAAGGGCGCGCGGCCCGCTGCAGAAAGCCTAATGGCCTTTTTCTGGGCGTGAGGGGGATGATATGACAAAAAGAGATTTGATCGACGAAGTGAACAAGCGCTTTCCGCATCTCTCGCGAAGAGATTCGGAAGTGATCATCAATGCGATCTTCGATTCCATGGTGGAATCACTGGCGCACGGTGACCGCATTGAGATTCGTGGCTTCGGCAGTTTCGTGGTAAAGCACCGCCGCGCGCGCCAGGGGCGCAACCCCAAGAGCGGCGAGCTGGTATCGGTGGCAGCCAAGCGCGTGCCGTTTTTCAAAGTCGGTAAGGAGCTGCGCCTGCGGGTCGATGGCAAACCCTACGATGCCGAAGACATGGATGACGACGGAGCCGGGGCGTGAAACAACTCTGGGCGCCCTGGAGAATGGTCTATATCGACCAGGGCGGCAAAGACGGAGGTTGCATCTTTTGTGCAAAAAACCTTCAAGAACAGCCGCGCGAGACCTTGGTCTTGACCCAAACGAAACATTCGCTGGTCATGCTCAATAAATACCCTTACAACAACGGCCATCTCCTGCTAGCGCCCAAGCGACATGAAAATAAGCTTGATGATTTGCCCCAGAACGAGCATTCCGACCTGCAGGAAACGCTGCGCCTTTCGGTGGCTATCGTCCGCGCCGTTCTCAATCCGGGCGGTATCAACCTCGGCATGAATCTTGGCAAGTGCGCGGGAGCCGGTGTGGAAGATCATTTGCATTGGCACCTGGTGCCGCGTTGGGAAGGGGACACGAACTTCATGCCGGTCGTAGGCGAGACGCGCGTCATACCCCAGCATCTGCTCGACAGCTACGACCGCTTGAAACCGCATTTTGAGAACCTGGCGAAGTAATGCTATCAAACAGGAGTGAGTTGCGAAATCGAATTGATCGGAAGGGATCTCTAGTGTGGTGTTTCGGAAGTTCGTTGAAAAAGTCGCAGGCGCTTCAAGGATTCCGGGTCGCGCTAGCTATCGCCAGCTTGCCCGGAATGACATTTCGATGCTTTCGCGATTTTCTGAGACACGATATTGGAGAGCAATCATATTAACGATTAGGGAGGCCGAATCACGTGAGCGAAGCAAAAACACTGGGGGAACTTAAAAAAAGCGGCATCGCAGTCTTATCCGTGCGCGACGAGATGCGGAAAAATTTGGTGCAACACTTGGAAAGCGGCAAACGGATATTGCCGGGCATCATCGGTTACGACGATACCGTCATTCCTGAAATCGAAAATGCCATTCTTTCCGGCCATCACATGGTTTTTCTAGGCGAGCGCGGCCAAGCCAAGTCGCGCATCATTCGCGGGCTTGTCAGTCTGTTAGACGAGCGTATTCCCATCGTCGAGGGTTGTGAAATCAACGACAACCCCTATTACCCGATCTGCCGCGCCTGCCGCAAAAAGGCCGAAGAGACGGGCGACGGTTTGCCCATCGAGTGGATCGACCGCGACGCCCGCTACGGCGAAAAGCTCGCCACCCCGGATGTTTCCATCGCCGATCTCGTCGGCGAGATCGATCCCATCAAAGTCGCCGAGGGACGTTATCTCGCGGACGAAGAAACGATCCATTACGGCCTCGTGCCGCGCACCAACCGCGGTGTGTTCGCCATCAACGAGTTGCCCGACCTGACGGAAAAAGTCCAGGTCGGCTTGTTTAACCTGATGGAGGAAAAAGACGTTCAGATAAAAGGCTACAAGATCCGCCTGCCCCTGGATGTGGTCATCGTGGCGAGCGCCAACCCCGAAGATTACACCAGCCGGGGCAGAATCATCACGCCCCTCAAGGACCGCTTCGACATGCAGATTCGCACGCACTACCCGAAAAACATCGGCGACGAGTTGGCGATCATGGAACAGGAAGCCAGCCCCACGGACAAGCGCAGCCGGAAAGTGGAAGTGCCGGGATTCATGAAGGAGATCCTCGGCTGCCTGACCTTCGAGGCGCGCAAGTCCAACGAGATCAATCAGTCGTCAGGCGTCAGCGTGCGCGTCACGATCAACAACTACGAAAGCTTGATCAGCAACGCCGAAAAGCGCTCGCTGCGCCTAAAGGAAAACGACATCGTCCCGCGCATCAGCGATCTTCACGCCCTGCTGGCGTCCACCACTGGCAAAATCGAGATCGAGTATGTTGGCGAGGACAAGAAGGAAGGCGAGTTGGTGGAGAAGCTCCTCAACCGCTCCATCGTGAAGGTCTTCGATCAGCACTTCAGCCTCAATTCGCTGCAAAAAGTCGTGGAATACTTCAACGCCGGCTGGGGCGTGGAAGTGTCGGACCAGATGGCGTCACAGGATTATTTGGAAGGGATCAAGGAAATCCCCGGTCTCAAGGAGGCGATCCGCAATCTCGGCATTCAAGAATCACCGTCGCTGATGGCGTCCGCCACTGAATTCGTCCTTGAAGGGCTCCACTTGCACCAAAAATTGAATAAAGAAGTAGAAGGTGGGCGGGCCACCTACGGCAAATAGTTAAGTGCCTGGGTAGTGAGCAAGGGTCAAAACACCGGTTCTCACGATGCATATTCGATACAGCCGTTGGGACGCCAGCCTCAGAGACGGTCTCGATCCCGACTCGGTGTTCGACCAGCTCAACGACTACATGAACGACACCGGCGATCTTCAGCAGGCGATGCGCCGCTTGATGCAAAAAGGCATCAAGCAGGGAGAAAAACAGACCAAGGGAATTGACGATCTCCTGGCTCAAATCGCCAAGGAGATGCGCAAGCTCTACGACGAGTACCGGCTCCAGTCGGCCATGGACGAAGCGCAGGAACAGCTGGAGTCGATTGTCGATCAGGAGCGCCAGACTCTAGACGAGCTCAGTGAAGCCGGCCAAGACACTCAATCCAAGCAGCAGTTTTTGAACGATCTTCCCGGCAAAGTCAGCGACGCGGTGGAAAAACTGACGTCCTACCGCTTTGAAAACGCCGACGCGGCAAAGCAATTTGAGCAGCTCTTGATGCAGCTCGAGCAGATTCGCAAGCTGGAAAATTGGCTGCGCCGCGAAGGCAGTTTGTTTCGTGGCCAGACGCCGGTTCCCTTCGAGCAGTCCGGGGAGCTCATGGAGCACATGGAGGATCTGCGCCGTTTGGAAGGGCAGCTCTCCAGCATGCAGCTCAAGGATGTCGATAAAGAGCTGCTGGAAAAACTTCTCGGCGGCGATCCCAAACAGGACTTCGAAGGTGTGATGCGCATGCAGTCACTGCTCGAAGAGGGTGGCTACGTCTTGGAGCAGGGCGAGCGCTTCGAGCTTACCCCCAAAGGGGTCCGGCGCGTCGGCCAGCTGGCGCTGAGAGATATCTACCAGCAACTGCGCCGCGACGGCATGGGGCGCCACTCGACGCGCAATCGCGGCAGCCAGGAGTTTCTCACCGAAAACAGCCGGCCCTACGTTCAGGGCGACCCCTTTCGCATCAACATGATCCAGACGCTGAAAAACGCCCTGCTGCGCGGCGGTGGCGTGCCGGTGCGCATCGGGCCGAGGGACTTTGCGGTCTATGAGTCCGAGCACACGACCAGGGCGGCCACCGTGCTGCTTTTGGATATGAGCTGGTCGATGAGCTGGGAAGGGCGTTTTGCGGCGGCCAAAAAAGTGGCCCTCGCCATGGAGAGCCTGGTGCGCTCGCTGCACCCGCGCGACTATTTCGGCATCGTCGGATTTTTCACCCGGGCGGTGGAGTTGAAGGCCAAGGACCTGCCCCAGGCGACCTGGAACATGGGTGATCCATTCACGAACTTGCAGGACGGGTTGCATCTGGCTGCCCAAATGCTCGAGCGGCGTCCCAGCCAGAACCAGCAGATGATCGTGATAACCGACGGCCAACCGACCGCTTACTGCCGTCAGGGACGGCTCTACTGCGAATGGCCTTTAAGCTTCGGCGGCATCAGCCAGCGCGCCGCCGAAGAAACTTTAAAAGAAGCCGAGCGCATCACGCGCAAAGGCATCACCATCAATACCTTCATGCTCGACGATAGCCCGGTTCTGCGGGGGTTCGTCGACGATCTCACGCGCATCAATAAGGGCCGCGCCTTTTACACTCGCCCCGACCGGCTGGGAGAGTATCTCCTGGTCGATTACCTGTCGCATCAGCGGAAGAAAGTCTAACGCGCGACGGCGCGTCAGCGTTCAAACCGTTCCAGTCGTGCAAATCGTTCAAGCCGTTTCGGTCGCTCAATACTCAATATTTTTAAATGGTTGAGAACTCAATCCGTTAAACGGTCTTAGTTTTAACGACTTGAACGTTTGGAACGTTTTGAACGGCTTGAACCAGCGCGGCTTCGCCGCGCCTTGACACCTGAAATTATTTTCAGTATAAGGCGGTTTATGCTTCCTACACTGACTGCCAGGCAAAAAGAGATCTATGACTTCTTGCTGCGCGTGATCCGGGAGAAGGGCTATGCACCGTCGATTCCCGAGATCGGCGCCAAGTTTAAGATCGCCTCCACCAACGGTGTCGCCGATCATCTGAAAGCGCTGGAAAAGAAAGGCTACATCCGCCGGGTCGGCAAACGCGCCATAGAGATGGCCAACGCTATGGGAAAAGCGGTCCTGGCGGCCACCCGCGAGGTGCCGGTTTTGGGACGGGTCCCCGCCGGCAAACCCTTTCTCAGCGAAGAAAATATCGAAGGGCTTTTGACCATACCGAGTGACATGGGATCGGGGAAGCTTTACGCGCTCCGGGTCAAAGGCGACAGCATGACCGGCGCCGGCATCCTGGACGGCGACCGGGTGATCGTCAAGCAGCAGGGCACGGCGGAAAACGGCGAGATCATCTGCGCCTTGATCGAAGGCGAAGCGACGCTCAAGCGGTTCTACAAAAAAGGCGGCGTCATCACGCTCAAAGCGGAGAATGATAAATACGCTCCGATTATGCTTTCGCAAGGAGAATTTCGCATTGTGGGTAAAATAGTCGGACTCCTACGGAAATTCTAAAGACGGTTCCAGTCGTTCCAGCCGTTCAAAACGTTCAAGTCGTTTAGGAGGGAGATCAATGCAAGTAAAAAACTTTGAAGATTTGGAAATCTGGAAAGATGCTCGACTCCTAACACGAGGGATTTATCAACTGACAAAAGATTTGAAATTCTCAAAAGATTTCGCCTTGCGGGATCAAATCCGGCGGGCAGCAGTCTCAATAATGTCAAACATCGCCGAGGGATTTGAACGCGGCGGCAATCAAGAATTCATTCAGTTTCTGTATGTCGCCAAAGCGTCGTGCGGGGAAGTTCGTTCGCAACTTTACGTGGCAGTCGATCAATCCTATGTAGCGCAAAAAGATTGCGAAGAGCTGACTAAATCTTTCAGACGCCTGTCGATTATGATCAGCAACCTGATTGATTATCTAAAACGCAGTGGAATGAAAGGGTCAAAATTCAATGGTTCAAATAATGGTTCAAGCCGTTCAAGCCGTCCCGAAACGATTTGAACTTCTAGAAGGTCCCTAACTCTTAATTCTTAAACCTCTGAAAACGTTTTGAACGGCTTGAACGTTTTGAACTACTTGAACGGCGGTCATGAATCCTGCGCAAAATCTTCGCCACGCTATTATCCAGTCACCTCGCTGGGGTCTTGCCGAAGTCGCCGGCCGGCTGGTGGAAATTTCCGCGTCGGCGGCCGCGGCCTCGTTGACCGTGGCCTTCGGCTTGGTTCGGGAAACCCAAGAGCGAGGCGAACCGGTGGGCTGGGTCACCGGGACGCAGAGTGCTTTCTATCCACCTGACGCGGCCCAGGGCGGAACCGATCTGGCGGCGCTGGTGGTGATCCGGCTCAACGCCGCGGAAAATATTGCGCGCGCCGGCGAAAAACTTTTGCGCTCCGGCGGCTTCGGCTTGATCGTGCTCGATCTCGGCGGCGCCGATATCCCCATGCCGCTGCAGAGCCGCTTGACCGGCCTCGCGCATCATCACCATACGGCGGTGGTTTGCCTGACGGAAAAAGAACGAAAAGCTTTTTCGCTCGGCTCGCTGGTCTCGCTCAGGGCCCACGCGGAAAAAAAAAGGGCCTTGGAAAATAGCTTCGCCTGCGCGCTTCGGGTGCTCAAAGATAAACGGCGGGGACCGGCGTGGAAACATGAAGAGCTCTACTTCGGGCCGGCTGGCCTGTGTTGATCTGCCGGCCTTTCCGTTGCAGTTACTGCTCAAACGGCATCCCGGTTGGGCAACGCAGCCCGCAGCGGTGGTTGCCGAGGATAAGCCGCAGGGAGTGGTTCTCTGGGTTAATGAGCAGGCGCGGCAATCGGGCGTGCTGCCGGGCCTGCGCTACGCCGCGGCGCTTTCTCTGGCTTCAGGGCTGCGCGCCGGCGCAGTCGCGCCCAAAGAAATCACGCAATCGGTCGCCGAGCTGACCCGCCGGCTTATGGGTTTTTCGCCCGAAGTCGAGCCTTCTGCAAGCGAGCCCGGAGTTTTCTGGCTCAACGGCGCGGGGCTGAAGCATCTCTATTCCTCGCCGCGCCATTGGGCCCATGCCATTCGCCAGGAGATAGAAACGCAGCGTCTCGCGGCCAGCGTCGCCGTCGGTTTCACCCGCTTCGGCACTTACGCGGTGGCCAAGGCCCAAAGGGGCATCACGATTTTTCGCGATGCCGCCGAAGAACGGAGCGCGGCGGAAAAAATCTCGCTGGCCCGCTTGCATATCGATCCGCGCTTTCGCGACGCGCTTTTCAAGCTCGGCATCAAAACCGTCGGCGCCTTGCTTGCTTTGCCGCCGGCGGGATTGCGCGAGCGCTTTGGCGCCGAGGCTTATCGCCTGCATCAAATGGCCGCCGGCGAGCTCTGGGCGCCCCTCGATCCAAGCAAACCTGAAGAACCGGTGGCGCAAAGACGTATCCTCGACGATCCGGAAAGCGATGCCACGCGGCTGCTCTTTCTCATCAAGCAAATGCTCCATCCGCTGCTGACAGGGCTTGCCGACCGTGCTCAGGCACTCACACTGCTTTGGCTGTCTTTCCTCATCGATCGCAGCGGCTGGCTTAAGGAGCAGATCCGTCCGGCAACGCCGACGCTGGAGGAAGCGCAGATAATCGATCTGGTCCGCCTGCGCCTGGAGTCGCTGAAATTCTCCGCCGGCGCCGTTGAGATTGAATTAAAAGCGGAGATATGCGCCGCGACCCGAGAACAACTCCGGCTTTTTACCGAGCAGCCTGGGCGCGATCTCGACGCCGCCAACCGCGCGCTGGCGCGCCTGCGCGCCGAGTTCGGCGATGAGGCCGTGGTGTATGCCAAGCCGGCCAACGGCCATCTGCCCGAGGCGAGATTTACCTGGGAGCCGCTCAGCCGCATCAAGCTCCCTGAAAACGACTTGAACGATTTGAACCGTCCGGCTGCTAAAGTATTGGTGCGCCGGATCATGTCCAAGCCGGTGATTTTATCTTCCGGCCCGCGCCAGACTCACGAAGACGGCTGGCTCCTTCTCGGCCCGAAGTACGGCACCGTCGACAAGCTCATCGGCCCCTA
>DASWHT010000146.1:0-14058 GCA_036398075.1 Binatia bacterium
TACGGGATGATGGACCGGCAAAGTATTAACGGCGACGCCGAGACGAAGGCGGCGCGTCCGCTGGGCCACGGCGCCCAAGACCACATAGGGCGCCGTGAGCAGAGAAAATTTCGGCTGGCAGTGAATCTCGGCGACCCAATAGGTGTTGAACCCTAACCGGTCGGCGAGCTCGGCTTGCTCCATGAACTCTCCGAGTCGCGCCGCCGGCGACGAACCCTCCGGGCATTGAATTTCGGTAAAGAGACTACATTTCACGACTGCGGTGTTTCCTCTCTAACTGTGATTGGAAGAGTGGAACGATGGATTGATGGAATGGTGGAATGATAGATTGAAGACCCGACCATCCAATATTCCAGTATGCCATTTTTCCAACAGCCGACTTACTTCTTTCTTTTCTCGTTGGCTGCGACGACTTGTTCGGCGGCGGCGGCCAGCTGTTGGGTGATCGGAACATCGAGCTGACAAAGCCGCGCCAACTCAGCAACGAGAGGGATGTCTTTGTTCAAAACGTTTCGGCCCGACCGCGGCAAAGGGTTGTTTCCCCCAGGATCGAACGTGCGCTGCCATCGGTTGAGCACGCTGTCATGGCCGATGCGGCGCATCATCTCCAAGGCTTTCGGGTATGGAATCCCGCCGGCCAGCCCGATTTGGATCGCTTCGTGAACGATCAATGTTTCAGCGCCGCCGAGCATGTTCTTGATCAACTTGCCTACCGCGCCGGTGCCGAGCGGTCCCATATGAAACACTTCCTTGCTCATCTTGAGCAGATGGGGCTTCGCCCGCTCTACCAGTTCGTCGGGGCCGCCAATGACGAAGCTGAGTTCGCCGGCGCGCACGGTACCGGGCACGCCGGTCATGCAGGCGTCAATAACAGCGACGCCCCTGGCGCGCGCCGCGTCCTCAACCCTACGCACCGTCTGCGGCAAGATCGAACTGTGGAGCAACAGCAAAGTCCCCGGCTGCGCCGACTCTAAAATTCCATTCGCTCCGAGCGCACAGTCGAGCACGTCCTGATCGGTGCGCACGACGACGTCGATGAGCGTCGATTGCTTCGCTGCCTCGGCTGAGCTGCCGGCGGTAGGCATACCCAGCGCGCGCGCCTGTTCCAACGAGGGCCCGTGAGCGTCATAACAAACCGCCCGCACGCCGTTTAATTTGAGGCGCTCCAGCAACGCCAGGCCCATGGCGCCGGTGCCGATCATGCCGATTTTTTCCAATTGTCCTCCGATGCGAATTTGGGATTAACGACACCACTCACGCGGCTCAAGGCGGAGAGGTTTCAACTGTGTGGATTGAAAGTCGACTCACCTCCCGTGCGTCGTTCCCGCGAAAGCGGGAACCCAGTATCCAGTGTTTCACCCAACCAGATTAACCTGGATGCCCGCTTGCGCGGGCATGACGGACTTTCGCTTCGCCGGCAGCATGCCCCGCGAACAGCGTCGAAGTGCGCGGGATTTTGGATCGTTAATAGCCCAGCGCGTAGGCTACTCGGCGCGGATCGGCACCGCCGAGCCAGCAACCGTTTTCGCGGTCGCGCACGATCACTTTGGCGCTGCCGAAAGACCACCGGTCGACCACTGAAATTTTATGGCCTTTCTTGCGCAAGCCATCCAGCGTGGCCGCGTCATAGCCTTCCTCCATGCGTAGCGCCTCGGGAAGCTGGTCCCGCGGCGGCGTGCCAGGCTGGTGGCTCCAGCGCGGCGCTTCCACCGCGCTCTGCGGGTCCATCTCCAGGTCCACCAGATCGTGAATAATCTGAAAATTAGTTTGCGGCTGGTCATCGGCGCCGGGACTGCCGCCGGCGGCAAAGACTTCATCGTCCTTGAAAACCATGTAGGTGTTGAGCGTGTGCGCCGGACGTTTGCCGGGTTTGAGAGAGTTCGCTTTGGACGGATCCAGGCCGAAGCTGCACAGGCGGTTGTTCATAATCACGCCGGTGTCGCCGCCGATCACACGCGAGCCAAAGGGCGCGAAGACACTTTGGATAAGCGAGATCGCGTTGCCGGCGCGGTCGGCGGCGCATAAATAGGTCGTGTCGCTGCTCTGGTTGGCCGCCGCCGTTTGGCGCCGGGCGAGAGCTTCGTCCGCGAGCTCGCGGCGCTTGGCGGCATACTCCTTGGAAATCAGCATGGGAATTTTCGGCTCGCCGAACTTTGGATCGTCGAGGTAACGGATGCGGTCTTCGAAGGCGAGTTTCTTCGCCGCCACCTGATAGTGAATCATGTCGGCCCGGCTCATCCTGCCCTCGTGAAAGGGCCAGGCCTCGGCGATGTTGAGCATCTCGAGCACCATGAACCCCTGCGACACCGGCGGCTGCTCGTACACCAGCGTGTCGCGGTAGCTCGACTTCAAAGGCTCGAGCCATTGCGCAACCTGCGGCCGCAAATCCTCTTCGCTGAGAATTCCGCCTTCAGCTTTGATGGTCGCGCAAATTTTCTCCGCCACCGCTCCGGCATAAAACCCATCGCGGCCTTGCTGCGCGATTTTTTCCAGCACGCCGCCCAGGCCCCTTTGCGCGAGTATCTTACCTGGCTCTGGCGTGCCTAGCGGCTGGCGGTAGCAACGGTCCACCCAGGGAAATTCCGCGCTGTACTCTATGACGCTTTCGGCGAAATCCTGTGAAATCGGCAACCCGGCCCTGGCAATGCCGATGGCGTCCGCCATCAGGCGGCCCAAATCTTTCGTTGCGTAATTTTTATGCAGTTCCAGCCAACCGTCCACTGCGCCGGGCACGGCGATGCTCAGCGGGCCGTACTGCGGGATGCTTTTTAACCCACGATCGCAGAAATAATCAATCGTCGCTTTTGCCGGCGCCGGACCGCTGGAATTGAGAGCTTGAACCTTGCCGGTTTTTTTTATGAAAACCAGCGCGAACAGATCGCCGCCGGGACCGCTGGCTTCCGGCTTAACTACAGCCATGACAAAAGCCGCGGCCAAGGCCGCATCGACGGCGTTGCCGCCTTCTTGCAAAACTTTCACGCCCGCCAGTGACGCCAGCGCATGGCCCGAAGAGACCATGCCGTTCTGCCCCATCATCACCGGGCGCGCCGCTTTTGAATACTTCATGGCGCTCCTATTCCAAGAATCTCGGCGGCATTGCCGCCGAGAATCTTTTCTTTATCGGCTGCATTTAGCTCGAGACCATCGATGGCCTTGAGGCTGTTTTTCACCAAGACGCAGCCCTCTTCCGGGCCGTAGGGGTAGTTCGTCCCCAGCACCATCCGGTCGGGACCGAAGAAATCTTTCACACAACGGAGCGTCGTTGCCGGATGATCCGCCGTATCCACATAAAAGCGCCGGAAGGAATCCAGGGGATTTTCGCTCAGGCCATACTTGTGACGAATCTCGTCGGTCCGGCCGGTATAGATGTTAATCGCGCGCTGGGCAAAGAACGCCAGCACCCCACCGACATCGGCCACCACCCAGTCGATCTGAGGAAATCTTTCCAGCACTCTTCCGTAAACCAGCCGGGTCATCGCCACCGTGCTGTCGAAGGCCCAGCCGAATATCAGCGTCGGCATGATATCGATACCGGTGGCTTCGCTGGCAAGCGGCGCAGTGGGATGGATGTACACCGGTAGCTTGTACTTCTCCAGCCGTTCATAAATCGGAAACAGTTCCTCGCGGTCCAACGCCTGGCCGTTGAGGTTGGCAAAGCAGCCAAAGCCTTTCAATCCCAATTCCTTAACCGATCGTTCGAGCTCGTCCAGCGATGCCTGCACGCTGCAACTCGGCAACGTGAAAAAGCCGATGAACCGCTTGGGATATTTCTTACAGATGGCCGAGATCGCATCGTTGGCAATACGCGCCATTTTGATCGCGTCTTCTCCCTCGTAGCGGTCCGCGCCGGGCGCGGGAATGGTAAGCACATGGATATCGATTCCCAACTCGTCCATGTGCTCGAGCCGGCGCTCGATATTTTGCCCCTGAAACGTTGCCGTATTGATACGGCACTTGAGCTTCTTGTCGTAAAAATAGCTCATGCCGCTGTGCGGATCGGGCTCCTCGAGAATCACCGCTCCATCGAGACGTTTCATCTCGGCGAGATAGTCGGGTGGAAATACATGCGCTTGAAAATCGATGATCATAGTCAGACTCGGTTCAACGTTCAAAGTTCAAGGTTCAAAGTTAGAAGAGTCGGATTCTGTGTTGCGACCTTGAACTTTGAACATTGAACCTTGAACGGTTTCATAACCCATAGAGCGCCCGGGCGTTGTCGTCGAGAATCTTGTTAACGACAGGAGTAGGCACGGCGCCATCCTCTTTGAGCTTGCGCAGCGCCAGAATTTCCGAAGAGGTATCATTGTGGCCGTAGTCGGTGCCGATCACCAGCATGTCCTCGCCGGAATACTTGAGCACGTAGGGAAGATCGTCATCGGTCTGGCAGGTGACCCAGATCTTGTTCTTGCGCAACACCTCGCTCTTGTCGACTTTGACTCCGCTGCGCTCAAAACGCCGCGCGAAGTCGTGGATCGCATACGGGACCCATTGCGAGCTGACTTCGATAAAGGCCCATTTGGTCTTGGGAAATTTTTCTGGAATCCGGTTGAAAATCAGCGAGTGAAAGGAACCGACCACGGCAAGCTTGAATTTGTTAAAGCCGCACTCGTTGAGAAAATAATCATGCACGACGAAGCTCCCGGTGGCGGAGTGCACGCAGATCGGCAGATCCAGCCTGCCGGCCTCCTCGTAGATCGGAAAGAAATGCGCGTCGCTAACATGCTTATCGCCCTCCAGGCCGCGCATAAAGATGCCGCAGGCGCCGTTTCGTTTGGCGAAGCGAGCTTCCTCGATCGCTTCGTCCATGGAAAGCAGCGGTAGCACCGCCACCCAACGCAGCCGATCCGGCTGAGCTTTCCAAATATCGACGAGCCACCGGTTGTAGCTCCGGGTCACGGCCAGCTCGACTTCCGGCCGGCGCGTAAAAGGCCGCAAGAAGATCGTCGGATAGAGCACCTGGACGTCGATATCGAGCTCGTCCATATGCTTGAGGCGCGCCGCGATATCCTCCATCTCCCGCGATTCCTTCGCGGTATCGTGGCCGACGTTACGCGCCTTACCGATATGCGTGCCGTCAACTAACCATGATTCGCCGCCGGAAGCCGGATCGTTCGGCGTTGGCACGATGCGCGGCCGATGCTGTCGCTCCGACTCCAGCATGTAATCCCAGGTCCGCTCGGTTTCCAACACATGGGCGTCAGCATCGATAACAGCCATCTTTAAAGCCCTCCTAAATTCCTCTTCGCCAAGGCGGGCGCGGGCTGGATTTTGTCCGTTTTGGATCCCAGCGAAGCGTTGCAGCCCTGGCAAGTATAGTCATAAAGCTCGCCATCGGGGAGCACGAGCAAAAGCCGCTCGCGCACCGGCATCGCCTTGCGGCAGCTGTTACAGTAAAGCAGCGTCGCGTTGAACTGGCCGAAGCTTGGTTCCACGGACTCACCTCATCGCTATCGCGGTTTCGTGTTTCGAGTTCCGAGTTTCGAGTTTCAACCCTAAACACGAAACGCGAAACTGAACTGTTCCTTGTTTCTAGTTTCTGGTTTCTAGTTTCTAGTTTAAGAATCCGGAAGTCAGGTCTCGAAAACCGGAAACTTCGAACTAGAAACTTGAAACTAAATTCTAGTGCTCCTGTTGTTCAGCGGTCTTGCGCGCCTGGGCGTCCTTAATTACTTTCTCCGCCAGATGACCGGGTAACTCTTCATAGTGCGAAAACTCCAGATGAAACTCACCGCGGCCGCTGGTGAGCGCGCGCAGATCCGGGGCGTATTTTAACACTTCGGACATGGGCACCTTGGACTTGATTATCTGACTATGCCCTTTGGTGTCCATACCCAGGACTTTGCCGCGCCGGCTGTTCAGATCGCCGATGACGTCGCCCATGCATTCATCCGGCACCGTTACGTCCATGTTCATGATCGGCTCGAGGAGCACTGGCTTCGCCTTCTCCACGGCATTCTTGAATCCTAGGGAAGCGGCGATCTTGAAAGCCATGTCCGAGGAGTCCACGTCGTGATAGGAACCGTCATAGAGCGTCACGCGCAGATCCACCATCGGGTAACCGGCGAGATTACCGCCGGTCATCGCCTCTCTGATTCCTTTTTCCACCGCCGGAATATAATTGCGCGGAATCGCGCCGCCAACGATCTCGTCGACAAACTCGAAGCCTCCACCGTGGGGCAGCGGCTCGACCCTGAGCCAGGTGTCGCCGAACTGGCCGCGCCCACCGGTCTGTTTCTTGAGTCGTCCCTGGGCGCTGGCTTTCCCCCGGATGGTTTCCTTGTACGGCACCTTGGGCGCCTTGAGCACGACGTCGGCGCCATATTTGCGCTTTAATTTTTCAACGATGATCTCGATATGCTGCTGCCCCATGCCCGACAGAATAAAGTCCCGGGTTTCCTCGTCCCGGTGCACTGCGATGGTCAGGTCCTCCTCCATCATGCGATGGAGCCCCTGCGGCACTTTCTCTTCATCGGCTTTGCTCTTGGGCTCGAGGGCGAAAGAAATCACCGGCGAAAAGTGCGGCGGGCCCGCGTACTGGATGGGCGCCTTTTCGTCGCACAAAGTATCGCCCGTGGTTATGTCCTTGAGCTTGGCCGCCGCAACGATATCGCCCACTGAGACATCTTTGGCCGGTTCCTGCTTCTTCCCCTCCAGACGGAACATGTGGGCGATCTTTTCTTTGCTTTGTTTGTTCGAATTGTAACAAGCGCCGTCGTGGTTAAGCGTTCCCGACATGACGCGCATCACCGACAACTTGCCGGCGAAGGGATCGCTAATGGTTTTGAACACGTAGGCGGAAAACGGCGCGCTCGGGTCCGGCTTGCGTTTTTCCGCTTCGCCGGTGGAGGGATTTTTGCCTTCAGGTTCGCCTTCGTCGATGGGGGAAGGCAAATAATCGGCAACCGCGTCCAGCAATCGGTCAATTCCGATTTGGCGGGTTGACGAGCCGAAGAGGATCGGAAAAACCTGGCGCTCCAGCGTGGCCTTGCGCAGCGCCCGCTTCAGCTCATCGAGCGAAAGCTCCTGGCCGTCCAAATATTTTTCCAAAAGCGCGTCATCGGTCTCCGAGACCGTTTCGATGAGCTCGAGGCGCATTTTTTCCGCCGTCGCTTTAAGATCGGCCGGGATTTCCGCTTCCGAGGATTTGCCGGTGTCACCTTCATAGAGATAGGCCTTCATCGAGAGCAGATCGACGACGCCTTTAAACTCAGCCTCGGCGCCGATGGGTAGCTGGAGACGTAGTCCCTTGGCCTCTAGGGTCTCGAGCAAGCTATTGACGCGCTCGTGGGCGTCGGCCGGCTCGTGGTCCATTTTGTTGACGAAAAAAACCCGGCCAATCCGCTGCTCGTTGGCCTCGATCCATAAGCGCTCCGACTCGACCCGGAGACCGACCATGGGATTGAGCACGAAGACGGCGCCGCCGAATGCGCGCAGGCAGTTGATCGAATCCGCCAGAAACGCCGCGTAGCCCGGCGTATCCACCAGGGTCATGGGATGCTTTGTCCAGTTCAAGGAATGAAATGCGGTGGAAATCGAAACATGATGCTTGACCTCCTCCGGTTCATGATCAAACACCGACGTGCCGTCCAGAACCCGCCCGAGCCGCTGGGTCGCCCCCGCCGTGAACAGCATCGCTTCGCCGAGCGAGGTTTTTCCCGAACCGCCCTGGCCCAAAATGCCGACATTACGAAGTTTCTCCAGTTCCGCTATTGCCATGACTTTGGCGTCCTTCCGATGAAATTATTTTTGCGCCCTGGCTGGCACTTCTCGCAACACGTTGCGTTCATAAATGATTCTCAGCCCGTCGAGAGTCAAAAAATCGTCCACCTCACTGATCGTCGAACACGCCGAGGCGATCAACGAGGCCAGACCGCCCGTGGCCACCACCTTGGACGGCACGCCATGTTCGATCTGCATGCGACCAACGATGCCGTCCACCAAGCCGGCGTAACCAAAAAAGATGCCCGCTTGAATCGAGCTTACAGTGTTTTTACCGATGACCTCTTTGGGCTTTATGACTTCGATCCGGGGCAATTTGGCAGCCCGCTCTACCAGCGCCTCGAGTGCAATCGAAAGACCCGGCGCGATGGCGCCGCCGATATACTCGCCTTTCTTGGAAATAAGATCGATGGTTGTGGCGGTGCCGAAATCTACGATGATGCAGGTGTCATGGTATTTTTCATAGGCGGCGACGCCGTTGACGATGCGGTCGGCGCCGACATCCTTCGGGCTTTCGTACAGGATCGGCATTCCGGTCTTGATCCCCGGCCCGACGATCAGCGGATCGAGTTTGAAAAACTTTCGCGCCAGCTCCTGGGTCGTCGTGAGCATGGGCGGCACCACGCAGGAAGCTACGATGGCGCTAACTTGCTCGCAGCGGAACTCCTCGGTGGCGATGAGTTGCGCGATCAACACGCCGTATTCGTCGGCGGTGCGTTCAGATTGCGTGGCTAGGCGCCAATGGGTAACCAGCTTTTTACCCCGGTAAAGGCCCAGAACGATGTTGGTGTTGCCGATGTCGATGGCCAAAAGCATTTTAGTTATCTTCACTCTTCAACGGGAATCACATCGCCGGCGACGATTCGCTGGCGCCCGCCGTCGGGCGACTCGATAATTAGAGCCCCGTCCGCGTCGATGCCGATGGCGCGCCCGATGATGGTCCGGTCCGTCATCTCGACGCGCACGCGCCGCCCGCGCAGGCCGAAGCGGGCGTCCCACCGGGGCGCGAGTGCCGCGAATCCCGTTTCTTCGAGAATTCCATAGCACCTGTCAAGGTCTTGAAGCAATCGCCGCAAGAAGCCCTCCCGGCTGACGCTCTTTCCCGCCAGAACGGACAACGAAGTGGCGCGCTCACGGATCTCCGGGGGCATCGAGTCAAGGGAGTAATTGAGATTTACACCGATTCCTAAAATGACGAACTCGACCCGTTGAGAATTCGACACCGCTTCGGTCAGCACCCCGGCCAGTTTTTTGTCCCCGGCCAATATATCGTTGGGCCATTTTATTACCGGCGCCACCGGGACAAAACTTTCGATGGCGTCGGCCAAAGCCACCGCGGCGGTCAAGGTGATCCGCGGCGTATGGGCCGGCGGCAAAGTGGGACGGAGAATGATCGAGCAATAAAGATTGACATACGGCGGCGACACCCAACGCCGCCCCAGGCGCCCCCGGCCCAGGGTCTGCCGCTCGGCAATTACGATCGCGCCTTGGGGCTCGCCGCGTTCGGCCAGCGCTCGCGCATAGTTATTTGTCGAGTCGATTTCGCGGAAATAATGGTACCGGGTTCCCAGGCGTCTGGGGGCGAGGCCATCTTCGAAGTCGCGGATGCGAAGCGGGCGCGCTTCCGCGCTCACATCGCAACTATGGTTATGATCACGCGGCAACATTCAAGGTTATTTTCATGTTGAAATCCACCACCGGCGCGGAATGGGTCAGCGCTCCCGACGAAATGAAATCGACGCCGGTCTCGGCGACCTGCCGGATCGTTTCCAGTGTGATGCCGCCCGATGCCTCCAACCAGGCCCGTTTGTTGACCATGCGGACCGCCTCGGCCATCTGGGCGATGGACATATTGTCGAGCATGATCACATCCGCGCCGGCATCGACGGCCTCCTGGACTTGCTTATAGTTGCCGGCTTCCACTTCGACCTTGGCCATGAACGGCGCATGGCGCCTTACCGCCTTGACGGCCTCGGCGATGGACCCGGTGGCCTCGATATGATTGTCCTTCACCAGCGCCGCATCATAGAGGCCGATGCGGTGATTCATGCCGCCACCCATGCGCACGGCGTATTTTTCCAAGGTGCGCAGCCCAGGCGTGGTCTTCCTCGTATCGAGCACCTTGCAGGGAAATCCTTTGACCGCCTCGACGTACTTGCGCGTGAGCGTGGCCGTGCCGGAGAGCCGCTGCAAAAAATTGAGGGCGGTGCGTTCCGCCAACAACAACGCGCGCACCGGGCCCACGGCTTCCGCCACCACCGTCCCTGACTTAACCGCGTCGCCGTCCCTGGTCAAAAGACGAACTTCGACCCTAGGGTCGATAAAATAAAAGATGCGGTCGAGCAGCACCAGCCCCGCCACCACGCCGTCTTTTTTTGCGCGAAACAGCCCCTTGCCCTGGGTGTCCGCGGCAATCGTCGCCATGGTGGCGAGATCGCCGGGGCCGATATCTTCATCCAGCGAGTCGCGAATCAATCGCTCGATCTGCGGGGTAACGAGAATATCCATGATCCTCAGTGCCTCCCTGCCTTGAGTTCTTCAATGCGCGCGATGCTCAGATTGAGCGCGCGCAGCTTATCTCCAAACTGAAGCGCCTTCTCCCGTTCTTTTTGCACGATCTCTTCCTTGGCCTTGCTGAGAAAATCGCCGTTGCCAAGCTTTTTCTGCACCCGCGCCAGCTCATCGGTAATCTTGCGCGCCTCTTTATTGAGCCGGACATGTTCTTCATCGAGGTTGAGTAAATCGTCCAGGGGCAGATAAATCTCGGTGGACTCTACGACGGCGGTAGCCGCGCCTTTGGGACGATCTCCGCCCGCGAAATACTCCGCCGCGCCCACGCGGGCAAGCAGGCGCAGATACGCGGCATGCTCTTGAAGCATCGCGAGGTCGCGCTCTGCCCCATGGAAGATCACTCTAACTTCTTTGCCCGGCGGGCAGTTAAGCTCGGTGCGGAGATTTCTTACGGCGCGAATCACGCCCATGAGAAACTCCATGTCGCTCTCGGCCGCCGTATCGCGCCAAGACTCGGCGGCGCGCGGGTAGGCTTCGAGCATGATCGTTTTGCCCCTGCCGTCCAAAACCTGCCAGATCTCTTCCGTGACGAAGGGCATGATCGGATGGAGCAGGAGAAGAATCTGTTCCAGCAACTCCACGAGCAGCTGCCGGGGGCGCGCGCCATCTTCCCCCGGCGCGCCGCTTAGCGCCGGCTTGCTCATCTCGATATACCAGTCACAGAACTCATGCCAGGTAAACTGATAAAGCACGTTGGCGAAGTCGTTAAAGCGATAAGCCTCGAGGGCGCCGCGGGCTTCAGTAACGGCCGCAGCTAAACGCGAACGAATCCAGCGTTCGGCGAAGCTCAACGTCGCCGCGCTGAGGGCCGAGGGCTTGCCGGCAAAGCCGGCGCCGCCGCGCGGCGCGTTCAGCAACACGAAACGCGCCGCGTTCCAGAGCTTGTTGACAAAATTTTGATAGCCGGCGATGCGCTCCGGGGCGAGCTTGATGTCGCGCCCCATGGCCGCCATAGCGGCCAGGGTAAAGCGAAAAGCATCCGTGCCGTACTCAGCCATGACATCGAGGGGATCGATGACGTTGCCCCTGGACTTGGACATTTTCTGGCCAAACTCATCGCGCACCAGGGCGTGAATGTAGACATCTCGAAAGGGCACGTCGTCCATGAACTTGAGCCCCATCATGATCATGCGCGCAACCCAAAAAAAGAGAATATCGAAGCCGGTGACCAGAGTAGACGTTGGATAAAAGCTCTTGAGGTCCTCCGTACGCTCGGGCCAACCCAAGGTGGAGAAGGGCCAGAGGCCGGAAGAGAACCAGGTATCGAGCACGTCGGGATCCTGGATCAATTCCGCGCCGCCGCAGCGCGGGCAATGGCTTGGCGTCTCCCGCCCGACGATGGGTTTGGCGTCTTTAGTCAAGAGATAATCGCCGTCACCCGTCTTCAAAATATTCGCGCCGTCACAGCCCTTGCAGTACCAGGCGGGAATCTGATGACCCCACCAGATTTGCCGGGAGATGCACCAGTCCTTGATGTTTTCCATCCAGGCGAAATAGGAGTTGCTCCAGCCTTCGGGAATTATACGAACACTGCCGTCGCGCACGGCTGCCATCGCCGGTCCGGCCAGTGGCTTGATGTCGACGAACCACTGGGGCGCCAGATAGGGCTCGATCAGCGTCTGGCAGCGGTAACAGTGGCCGATGGCATGGCGGTGCGCTTCGACCTTTTCCAGAAAGCCCTGTTCTTGCAGTTCAGCGACCACGAGCCGGCGCGCCTCAAAGCGATCTTTGCCGCGGTAGCGCTCGATCCAGGCGCCATTTTCACCGCGGGCGGAAAAGTCCGCGGCGTCGATCCGCGCGTCGGCATCGAAGATGGCGATCTTGGGGAGACCGTGGCGTTCGCCGATTTCATAATCGTTGAAGTCGTGGCCCGGGGTGATCTTGAGCACGCCGGTGCCGAATTCCTTATCGACGTAAGGATCGGTGATCAGCGGAACCACGCGGCCGGTGATCGGCAGACGGATCTTTTTCCCGTGCAACCCCCGGTAGCGGTTATCCTCCGGATGCACGGCCACCGCGGTGTCGCCCAGCATGGTCTCCGGACGCGTGGTGGCTACGATCAAGTGACGCGCCGGATCGTCCGCCAGGGGATAGCGGATGTGCCACAGATTACCGTCGCGCTCTTCGTGCACCACTTCGATATCGGCGAGGGCGGTCTTGCAGCGCGGGCACCAGTTGATCAGCCGCTCCGCCCGGTACAAGAGCTTGTCCTCCCAAAGCCGGACAAAAGCCTCGCGCACCGCCCGCGACAGTCCTTCATCCATGGTGAAGCGCTCACGGCGCCAATCACAGGACACGCCGAGGGCTTTTAATTGATGAAGGATCGTGTCGCCCGCCTCCGCCTTCCATTGCCAAACCCGCTCGACAAATTTTTCCCGTCCCAATTGCGCGCGGGTAAGGCCGCGCTCGGCGAGCTGGCGTTCGACGACGTTTTGCGTGGCGATGCCGGCGTGGTCCGTGCCGGGCACCCAGAGGACGCGGAAACCGTCCATTCGCTTGAACCGGCAAAGGACGTCCTGGAGCGTGTTGTTCAGCGCATGGCCCATGTGCAGTGAACCCGTCACATTGGGCGGCGGGATGACGATGGAATAAGACGGCGCCGCCCCGGCGGCCGGCTCGAAGGCGCCGCTATCTATCCAATGCTTATACCACTTCGCTTCGACGTCTCTCTGGTTATAGGCCTTTGGGAGTTCCATGGGGTGCTACTTTTTTTTCTTCTCGCCCTTGCTCTGCTTGCCCGAGGACGCTGCTTCCACGACATCCACGAGCTCGATGACGTTTCGCCCTTTCGCAGCCACGGTGGCGGCGTTCTCCCCAGCTGCGTCTTCAGCTCTGCCGGCCGCCGGCTCTAAATCCTGTCCCAGGCACTGCGCCAAAGCGGCGCGGATAGCTTTTCTCGAAACCGGCCGTTTGACGATCACCAGCTTGTCCCGCTTGGGCGGCTGAGGCGGGTCGCCATCGACCCATATGATCGGCGCTTTCCACGTCTCCATCGCGCGCAGCGTTTGCGCGGAGAGCGCGCTTGTCTCCCTCAGCGCCGCGGCGTCTACGATCACGGCCGCGAACTTCTGTAGCTCTCCGGCCTCCGGAATCGTCACCGCCATCCGCGCTTCATGTTCGGGAAAAAGCGCGATGGCGGTGGCATGTTGCAAAATTTTTCGCGGCTCAATGACTAAAATACTGCTCATGGCTCAGTCCATCCTCGTTATCTTGACAACCTTCGCACCCCAAGCTACAAAATCTACCAGGACAGCGATTGGTCACAAGGGGCGAAAGTGGCGGAACTGGTAGACGCGCAGGATTCAGGATCCTGTGGGGTAACACCCGTAGGGGTTCGACTCCCCTCTTTCGCACCAGACAAAATTTACTTAGCATACAAGCCTGTCTTTCTCTAACATTCAACCCCTAGCGATAGCTGATTGCGCGAGCTGCGCAAGCCGCGGCAGCGGGTACGCCGGACGAGCGGTAGATGGCGGAGAATGCGCAGTAAATTCGGCGGCGATCCGGCATACTCGAACACGGGGAACTGACTCCCGCCAAGGCGTGGTTCGATAGACTCACCACCCTGAGCAACGTCGAACGGGCAAAGCACGCCAAGTTCGGAGGGAAGAGATGAATTATCTTGGAGAAATTTTCACCGTTATTTTCCGACCTTTGCGGCCTTTGCGTCTTTGCGCGAGATAATCCGAGTTTCGGTTGCGGCTCTGCTGCGCTAAGGCGTTGGTGGTGTTTGTGCACTGGCCTGACGGAAGCGGCAAGTGAGGCGAT
>DASWHT010000147.1:0-9417 GCA_036398075.1 Binatia bacterium
GAGGCGTCGATGATCGATTTGACCTTGATGGATCATCTCTTGCGGGCCATCGATCCGCACAGCCATCTTATCCTGGTCGGCGATGTCGATCAGCTGCCGTCGGTGGGACCGGGGAGCGTGCTCAAGGACTTGATCGATTCCCACGTCGTGCCGGTGGCGGTGCTCAGCCGCATTTTCCGACAGGAGCGGGAAAGTCTGATCGTCGTCAACGCGCACCGAATCTTGCGGGGCCAAGGGCTCGAGTTCGCCAATGCCCGCGAACGTCGCGACTTCGATTTCATCGCGCGCGAGAGCGAGGAAGAGGTCTTGGCGGTGATCAAGGAGCTGGTGCGCGAAAGAGTTCCGAAGATGCTTCAGTTGCGCCCCGGCGAAGAGGCCCAGGCGGTGCAAGTGTTGACGCCGATGCACCGCGGTCTGCTTGGCACAATGCAACTGAACCGGGAGTTGCAGCAGCTCTTGAATCCGGCCGGGGAAGCGCTGGAAAGGAGCGGTGCGCTCTTGCGCGTGCGCGACAAGGTCATGCAGCTGCGCAATAATTACGACAAGGGAATATTCAACGGCGACCTCGGCCGGATCGTCAGCATCGATAAGGAAGAGGGCAAGATTCGCGTCGATTTCGATGACAAGTTGGTGGAATACGAATCGGATGAGTGGGATGAAATTAGCCTCGCCTATGCGACATCAATCCATAAGAGCCAGGGGAGCGAATATCCGGCGGTGATTTTACCGCTCCATACCTCCCACTACATGATGCTCTACCGCAGCATTCTCTACACCGCGGTGACCCGCGGCAAAAAGCTGGTCATCGTCGTCGGTAGCCGCAGAGCATTGGCGATGGCAATACGCAACGTCCGCGTCGAAAAAAGAAATACAGGTTTACGAGAGCGGCTGACAGCGTTTGAACGATCGCAAACGGGCACCCCGCCCGTTGCGGCTAATTAAATAGCCTGCCGAGTCTCTTGTCGGCGTGGGAGATTCCCAGTTTTTTCAAGCAGGCCCAGATCGTCGCCTGGTTGCTGTTGATCACGGGCTTGCCGAGATCATGCTCGAGATCATTGACGGCTTCGATCATGCGCGTATTGGTGCAACTTAGAAAATAGCCATCCGCTTCCGGACGGGTGTTTTCTTTCACGACTTTCTTCCATTCCTCCGGGGTTACTGTGGCGTAGGCATGGGTCTCCAACCCAAGGCCTAACTCGTGCAACACGGTATATCCCGTCTCAGCCAGGTAGTTCACTTCGAGTTGATTGGTCGCTTGCACATAGGGGCTGATGAGCACCAGCTTCTTGATGCCGAAGCGGTCGAAAGCCTGCGTAATGGCCTGCGCCGTCGTGATGGTCGGGCAGCCGCTGGCACGCTCGACAATCTCGACGATGGCTTTTT
Organism: Binatia bacterium; assembly: GCA_036398075.1. Taxonomy (GTDB): domain Bacteria; phylum Desulfobacterota; class Binatia; order UBA9968; family UBA9968; genus DATACQ01. The sequence continues at coordinate 1,384 of DASWHT010000147.1, forward strand.
CGTGCGCCAGGCCGTTTTCCATCGAGTTCGCCGTGCAATGGAATACAATCACACCCGGTTTTACGTCGGAAAGCGCTTCCGCGGCTTCGGTCAGAGGCCGTTTTAGCTCCTCCAGCGGCTTGCGGAACTTTCCGGTCATGCGCAATCGGGTGATATGAACGCCGACGCCCGAGGGCAGGTAGACGTTGAACTGCGGCTCCGTCAAACGGTTGCCTGAAGGAATGATGAGCCCGATGCTGGTTTGGGTATCCATAGAATAAATCTCCCAATTTTTTTTCTATGAATTCAGCCGAAAACTCGAAAACACTATGCCACGAAGAGAGCTTGTGCTGTCAAGGTGCGAACGGGTCAAACAACATGATTTCGGAGCTTTGGCTTTTGCATTGCCCCCACCTCTGTTCTCCCCCGCGACGCGGGGGAGAACAGAGGTGGGGGCTTGAGCGGCTTGAACGCTTTGAACGGTTTGAACCATAACCGGCCTAGAGCCGGAGTAGCTCCGTCAAAGCGTTCGCGTCAGCTAACTCCTCCAGCTTGTCGACCATGTCGTTGATCTTTTCAATATTAGGCTGATTCAGCACGCGCGCCGCGTTGTCGCGAAACTTTCCCACCCATTCCTCGCGCGGCAAAGGATAACGCCAGTGGCTGCGCGGCAGCGGCTGGGCGGCGCTTACTTCTTTGCCGTCGCTGAGCTTAATGATGACTTGGATATAGACGATGTCAGGATTGCGCGGAATATTAGGGTCCACGCGCACGGTCATCTTCTTGAGCAGCGCCCGCACGTCGCCGGCCTGCGCGCGCGCGTCGTGGAAGCTCTCGATGGTCAGTTTTTGATCCAAGATCGCCATCGCAACGTGGTACTGATAACTAAATTTTCCTTCCAAGCCGGAGCTGATTTGCGGGCGGTTGAAGTGACCGCGCCGTGGGATGACTAGCTCGATTGCGCTCACCTGCGCGGCGCTGATGTTGTGCTTTTTGACCAGTTCCAACGCGGGTTCGAAGGCGTGATGCAAATGATAACCGCTCGGATACATCTTGACGCCGATGCCTGGAGTGGCGAGGTGATAAGGGTTGCCGAGGGTTGCCGTCATGCGCCAGTTGTCCGACATGTCTTTACCGAAGAAGGTTTCGAAGAACGCGCCGTCGAGAACCTCCGGATTGGCGGTAAACCCACGGGCCGCGAGCATCGCCGCCACGACTCCGTTGCGCGCGCCGTGGCCGGCGTGAAATGGCTTGGTCATCGTGCCGCTTTGCAAGCTCAAGCCGCTGGCCTCTGATGCGGCGATGCCCAAAGCCATCTGAATTTTTGATCCGTCTAGTCCAAACAGTTTGGCGGCCGCCGCGGCGGCGCCAAAGGTTCCAAAGACCGGGGTAGGATGCCAGCCGGCCCGCTCGTCGGCGCAGGAATGGAGTTTGCCCATGACTTCATAAGCCGCCACCTGCGCGGTCAACAATTGACGGCCTGAGGCGCGGACGGTCTCAGCCACCGCCATGGTTGCCGGGAAGGTGACGCCCGTCGGATGCGCGCCGGGCAGCCACATATCGTCGTAATCCGTTGCATGGCAGCATATGCCGTTGACAAACGCAGCCTGGGGAGCCGAGGTGCGAAGATTCGTTCCCCATGCGACGCACTCCGGCGTGCCGCCCGTCGACTGGACAAAATCGAAAGCGATCTTGCCGACTTCTTGCGTGCTCCCGGCAAGCGCCACGCCAATGACATCGAGGATCTGCCGCTTGGCGCGCTCAACGACCTCTTGCGGTATGTTTTCATACTTCAGATCGCTCACAAAACTCGAAATGATTTCAGTGTTTCGCTGCATTGCTTACCTCAAGCGGGACGCGGTTCAAAGTTCAACGTTCAAAAAAACCATCAAGGCGCTCCAATCTGCGATTCAGCTGAAAAACCCTCCGTTCATCCTTCGAGAGCCTCGGGACGAACGGAAGAGCCGTTGAAATCATTGGAGACTTTTCCGTTCATGCTGAGCCTGTCGAAGCATTCTTAGGGTTTTTCAGCAGAATCAATCTGTCAAACGCAAACTTTCATCAACCTTCGACTGACCTATCACACTGGCGGATTAGAATGCCAGCGAGGAGCACACTGCGTGTGCGGTTCAAAGTTCACAGTTACGGATTGTGCTTAAGCGGTTCACAAAAGATCCGAACACGTTGAACATTGAACCTTGAACCTTGCTGCTATCACCGCCGCGTTTGTGTCGCGCCCTAATCAACTTTCGCGGCGATCTGCGCTGAGCTCGACGATCGGCTCCGATAGCTCTTCGGGCGGTTTCAGGTCTCGGAAGGTGTAGTAATACAAGATGTCGTGGGTAAACTGGATCGCGCCGCCAAGGTAAAAGGGTAGAGAGGTAGAGACAGCCGACATCATGTGGGCCGCCACGCTCGGACTGAAGGAGCCGGAGAACCATTGAAACACCGTGGTGAACCCGCGCGCCCGGGCGCGCTCCTCGCGCGGCACGAGCGCCATCATGTAGGATTGTTTGCCGAAGCCGAGCTTGCTCAGGTAGATGGCGAAGATAACATTGTAAAAACCGAAACCCAGATTGCGCACGGCTCCCGACGCGATGGGTATGGCGATGTTGCGGGAAATCCCCATGACTCCGGAATACATTTAACCGCAGAGAACGCAAAGGGCGCAAAGAGAAGAAAAACTTTTACCACGAAGGCACGTCTTCTGCTCGGGTATGTTCCAAACGTTCAAATCGTTCAAGTTGTTCAACGAACCCTTTCGGCTCGGACGGCTTGAACGTTTTGAACATTTTGAACGGCTTGAACCCGCGGTACGCGGTCTTCTTTGTGCCCCTTGTGGTTAAATCTCTTCTTCGCTTCGGTTGCGGCTTTGCCGCGTTTTTTGTGGTCAATTTTCCGGAAATGATTTATAGCGGCGCCGCCGCATGGGTGCGCTCCTGGAGAACCTGTGCCAATGCCGCGCGCAAATGGGCCATCGAGAGCGAAATATCTTTGCGATAGTTTCCGGCGCGGAGCGCGATGAACTTGGCACGCTCGCAGATCGCCGAAAGATCGGCGCCGGAAAATCCGTCGGTGGTTTCGGTAATGCACTGAATCTCTCGCTCCAATTCCGCCTTTTCGCCCGCAAGCGCGAGCTTGGACAAAAGCACTTCCAATATTTCTCGCCGTTCCGCTGGGTCCGGTAGACCCACGTATATCTCCAATCCTAGCCTGCCGGGCCGCAGCAGAGCCGGATCCAGAAGATCGCGCCGGTTAGTCGCGGCGACGACGATGACCTGGCTTGAGGGCCGAAGTCCATCCATCTCGGCGAGCAGTTGGTTCACTACCCGCTCGGTGGTGGCGTTGGCGGCTTCGCCCCGGCGCTTGGCCGCAATCGCATCGATTTGATCGAAGAGAATCACGGTGGGTTGCACCTGCCGAGCCATTTGAAAAACATTGCGGATGGTCTGTTCGGACTCGCCGAGCCACATGCTGAAAATTTCCGGACCGTTTACCGGGATAAAATTCGCGCCGCATTCATTGGCCAGCGCCCTGGCGAGCATGGTTTTGCCGGTTCCCGGCGGCCCATAGAGTAAAATCCCGGTCGACCGGCGCAGACCGAGCCGCGCAAAAGCGTCCGGATAAAGCAAGAGAGCTTCCACCGCTTCACGCAGTTGCTCGATGACGCTTTTGAGCCCGCCGACATCCTCCGAACTCACATCCGGCGTCACCCACAAAGTCTCGCGCAGGGCAGAGGGCGAAGTTTTCTCCAGGGCGCTGACAAAGTCGTCTTTGCTGACGACGATATGTTCGAGGCTGCCTTGGCTTTGCAGAGCGGTGAAGCCTCGGCCGGCGCTGCGCCTGAGCGCGTTCAAGCCCGCCTGGCGCACCAGCTCCATCAAGTCCGCGCCCACATAGCCATGGGTTCGGCGCGCCACTTCCGGCAGAAATGCGATGGCGTCTTCGTCCATCGGCACTCTGCGCGTATGAATGTTGAGTATCTCCGATCGGCCTTCCGCGTCGGGCGGCGCAATGAAAATCTCGCGATCGAAGCGCCCTGGCCGGCGCAACGCCGGAGCCACGGAGTCCAAGCGATTGGTCGTGCCGATGACGACCACGTCTTCCATGCTGATCAATCCGTCCAGTAACGAGAGCAACTGCGTGCCCATGCGCACATCCGCCTGCGAGCCGCTCTCGCCGCGCCGCGGCGCGATCGCGTCGAGCTCGTCCATCATCACGATGGAGGGACTATGTTCCATCGCTTCCTCGAAAACACGTCGCAGATTGGCCTCGGTGCCGCCGTGCACGGAACTCACCAACTCGGGGCCATTGACGTAGAGAAAATGCGCGCCGATCTCGTTGGCGATGGCCTTTGCCAAAAAAGTCTTGCCGACGCCGGGAGGTCCGTAAAAGAGAATGCCGCGCGGCAAAAACAGCTTCGCGTTTTCCATCCGCGCCCTTGCGCACTTCGAGATCTTCCTCCAAGCCGAGAATGCCGCGCGGCACGCGAAAGCCGATCAACTGCCCCGCGGAATCTTTGATCGGTTCGGTTCCTTCAGGAATGCTCTGAAAATCAAACTGCTCCTGCCAGAGAAGCCCGAGCACGCGCCACAGACGCACCTGGGGCAGCCAGGCGCGAAAACCGGTTTGCCCATCGGCGATGAACTCCTGGGTCATATAGGGCGGAATCACTACCAAATCGTTGGCGGAAAAAGCGTAGCTTTTGCCGTCCTGGACGCATTCGCCGCTGCCCGCGAGTATGTAGGCGATCATAGAAGGGATCAAACGTATTTTCTCGCTCCGGCCGCCCGGCTTCACGTCGAGAAAACTGCATGACAAAGCGCTCAGCGGCGCGACGGTATAGCGCTCGAACACCCGCAGGTCGCCCAAGACGTTACCGCCCTTGGCGAACATCGGTGGCTTGACGACCCGGGGAAAAGCTCCATGCGCTCGCGCTCGAGCTTTTGCTTGATAAACCGCCCCTCGTAGTCGTAATAGAGTTTCGGGTCGACCTCCTCCTCGCGCAGGCGCTCTCTAACGCGCTCTATTTCCGCCATGATCTTTTACCTTCCTTTCTCGTCGAACTCCGGTGCATTTTCCAATTGCTCGATGCCGCCCAGGCCAAGATCGCTGCACGTGCTCGGCACGGAACTCAGCAGCAGAACCGGATTGTCCTGGTCGGCGTTGAAGTGTTGATGCTCAACCATGGATGGAATGTTGATCAGATCGCCCTTCTGCCAGTTCCAGCGCTCGCCGTCGTGGTTGTCATAACCTCGGCCATTGATCACGAAAATCTGCTCTTCGGCCAGGTGACGGTGCCGCCCTGAGCGGCTGCCAGGAGGAATCTCTTGCATGCTGAGCCAGACTCTGCGGGCGGACGACTCCATGTGCGGATGGGTGTACCATTTCAAGCGGCCCTGCGCCGTCCACTCCCAGGGCTGTTCTTCGTAGCGAATCACATGGGTGATGGTTTTGCAGAAGTTGACCTCTTCACGGAGCAACTTGAGATAGCGGTCATAGGTGTTATCGACGCTGTCCGTCCACTCTTTGCTCTCCAGCCGGGCGCGAAACACGCCTTCGACATCGGGAGACGGACCAAGGAAAACATCGAGATCTTCTTTGATCCCGAGAACGCCTTTTTTGATGCGGTAGCCGATCAGCTTTTTTTCGTTGTCGTACAACGGTTCGGTGCCGTCGGGAAAATTGGGTTTTTCACCGAACTTGATCTGTTCGCGGTGCAGGAGGCCGAGAGCGTGAATCATGCGCGACTGCGGCACATAAATCTGGCAGCCCACATCGCGGTCGCCGCCATGCTGGTGAATCGTGTAGGGCGGCACGATCAAGAGATCGAAGACTTCAAAATGATAGGTCTCTCCGTCGTTCCATTCCCAGCCCTTGCCGGCGGTGCAAAAAAGCGTGGGCGCGCTGATATGGCGGTGCGCGCCGCGCACCGGCGCGTTGGGCGGAATGTCGGAAAAATGGCAGGTGAGAATATACATTGGACCGCGGTTGAAGGATGTCGTAGCAGAGCAGGTCGCCCGTCTGGTGCGGGCTATCCATGCCCATGACGGTGGGCTGCATCGGCAGCTGCTTGAGGACATGGGGCAGAGAACGCGCTTTAGCGTCTTCTTGCTGCTGGTAGACAAACCGTTTTAGCTGGTCGGGCACTCGCTGAACTTCTCGCCAAGGCTCAAGCATGAATGCCTCCCTGTCTCGACGATAAAGGCTGCTTCCTAACGTCCCGCACCGTGAGAGCATTTAGATCTGTCTGCTGGAGTATTGGAACCATCACTCCAACACTCCATTACTCCACCACTCCACTTCTTCTGCACCTAAAGCTCCAGCGTGCTGGGAGCGAATATTTCTTCCGATTTCAATTTTTTCTTAGTCAAGCCCTGCTCGAACGAAAAGTCGATGATCGTCCCCAACATATCCCGGTTGGCCTTGACGCCGTAGGGATACGGGTCGGAGCCGAAAATCTCGCGCGTCTTGGCATAGTACTCGTCACGGAAGATCAGACCGCTTGGAATATTTTCTTTCAAGCGCTCCTGCGCCCATTGCTTGGCGGCCATAAATGCCTTGTACAGATTGAACGCCAACCAGGGATATTTGCGGTCGATGTCGCCGCGTATGACGTAAGCGTGGTTCGCCGGAATATAGCCATGTTTGTTGAAGAAACGGCTGCCTTCGCCGATCATGTCGGGGAACAAGGGCTTGACCTTGCTCCAGTCGCCGCCGCGGGCGCGAATCTGCGTCGAGCGATCGACGATGTTGCTCTCCCGCGAAAACGCGCGATGCACCGACGCCACGTCGATCTCGTTCGCCACCAACATCGACGCAAGACTCTTGTCCTGAGGAATCCGCTGAAAGGAAATGCCCGGTGGCGGCGTGAAGCCCGTCGCGCCCCCATGGCTCAACTCCTCGCTGCGCTCCATGTACCAGTGCACTTTGTATTGCGATACCCCAAAGTCATGCTCTAAAACACCGCGCACCCAGAGGGACGCTGTCTGCTGGTACTCGCCCACCCCAATCCTTTTGCCAACGATATCCCCCGGTTCTTTGATCCCGGAATCCACATGGAAGGAGAGCTGGGCGTGCATAAAGCGGCGCGACGGAAATACGGGCAGGGCGATCATGTCCATGCCCTGCGACTTCGCGATTAGATACGACGAGAGCGACATTTCGGAGATTTCGAACTCTTGAAACTTGAGCTGGCGCCAAAAAGTCTCCGAAGGGTCTGAATAGGTAGTTATCAACTCGACGCCTTCGATGGGAATCGTCCCGTTGATCATCGGTTCGACCCGCTCGTTGGGCGCCGATACAAAACTCAGCTGCAGCTTGGACATCTGTATTACCCCCTGCCTTTGATAGTTAAAGTTAGCCGAACTATTTCGTCTGCTCGGCGACGAATTTTCGCACTGCGTCCCTGTCCCAGATACCCGGCCCCCACAGGCGGAAATAGCGCACCCCTTTCTGCCGCTGGCTCCAGGCCGGCATCTCGTCCTTCGCAATATCTTCGCGCAAGGAATTGGGGCCCTGGTCATGGGGATCGCCCTTCTGAACGGCAATTTGTCCCTCGCGGGAGAGAAACCAGTTGATCAACACCTTGGCCGCATTCGGATGCGGCGCCCGGTTCATTAATGAAATCATCGTCCCGCCCGCTTCCATGCCGACACCGTCTTTGCTCAAGGCATGGGGGTCCAAGACATCCACCGGCAGTCCCTGCCGCTTGGCCTCATCTACTTCAGTGGCTTTCGCGGTGATCGCGATCGGAAACTTCCCTGAACCTATCCAGTCGGTCTGCAGTGTCTCGTTGCGCACAAAAGTGAGACCGCCGCTGGCGATCAGCTTGCGGAGATATTCAGGACCCAATTGAGGGTTGTAATAGAGAAAGAGCAGCGGGCTGCCGCCGCCCGGTTCGGCGGGGTCCTTCGCGGTGATCTTACCTTTCCACTTGGGATCGAGCAGGTCCCAGAACGAGGTAAGGCTCCTAGGATCCACGAGTTTGGTATTGTATCCCAACAGCCGGAAGGGAAAGGCGGCGTAAACAAAAACGTAGCGGTTCTCGGCGTC
>DASWHT010000148.1:0-3541 GCA_036398075.1 Binatia bacterium
AAATGAGCAGTTTCGCATTTTTTTGCAAGAAGTTCTTCCCGCATTGCAGTCACCCTGAGTAAAATCGAACGGCGTCAATAGGCTTGCTAGTGAGCTGTAACAATGGATTTGTGTCTAAGTTCGAAGAACCCTTCGACAAGCTCAGGGTGAACGGTCAAGGCACAAGCCGTTCGTGGTGAGGCTCTCGAACCATGAACGGCAAACGCTAAGTAGTTGTTACAGTTCAATAGTTCAAACTTCCAGGCCTGTCTTGAGCTCGCCGAACGGGTTCAAAGTTCAAGGTTCAATGTGAGCCTTCGGCGCGGTTCAAGGTTTAAGGTTGGGAGGCGGGGACGTTGAACGTTGAACAGGCGAAGCCATTGAACTTTGAACCGCACACGCAGTGTGCTCTGCTACAATCGATTGATAAAGCCGCTTTCGTCGAGCTCGCGGACTAAACGACTGTCGATAAAGTCCTCGGGCTTGGCCGTCCGGGCTTTGGGTTGGGCTTTTTCCAAGGTCTTCAGCAGCACACCGACTCCCTCCACCGTGGGATAAGGCGGGATTTCGAGGTGAAGGGTGACGCGCTCGTAGGCGTCGTCGAGAATCTCGCGGTCGGTGGTGCCGAGATATTTGGCCATCACGCGCGTGGCGAACGCCTTGTCTCTTTTGGCCAGCGCGGCGCCTTCGATATAGGCCCTTAAGAAACGGCGCACCGTGTCCTCATTCGTCTTGAGATATTTTCGCGTCGTCACGACGCCGTTTTGATGGATGGTCGCATCCAGTTTAGCCATGTCCAGCAGCTCGCGCATATTCGCTTTCTTCGCGCGCAGAATTGCCGGAACAGAGAGCGCCGCAGCCTGTACTCTAGCGGTGAGAAGCGCAATGAGGGTCTCTGGCTGGCCGCCTGTTTGAACCATCGCGATGTCTCGATCGGGGTTGAGGCCGTTCCTTTCCAACGCGAAGCGGGAGGCAAAATCGGAAAGCGTGCCGAAGCGCGTGGCGCCAAAAAGCTTGCCTTTGAGATCGGCGATCCTGGTGATCTCGGGCCGGCTGAAAATGGAAAAGAGAAATTTCGTCAGAATCGTGGCGACGATGACCGTGTCGGCCCCAGCCAGATTGGCCTGCATCGACGCCGCGCCGCCGAGCTGAATGATCGGCAATTCGCCGGACAGCATGGCCTGCAGCGCCATGGAACTCCCTGGAATCGAGATCGCCTCGACTGCGAGTCCGTGCTTTTCGTAGAGGTTTGCCTCCTTGGCAAACCACATGGTCAACTGCGGCGCGCCCACCGAGCCGCCGCCGATGCGAATTCGTTCCAGCTTTTTCTCCTGGGCGCCGGATTGAGAGTGCCACGCCGTGACACAAAACAAGGCCAGCGTGATGACTCGAAGCGCCTTTTTCATGATCACCTCCTAAAAACTAGCCAAACATAATTGAAATTTGCGTTGCTTTTGAATTACCGAATCGGAAAAAAGATGACTCGCGCAAAAACGCAAAGGCGCCAAGGAAGAGCATTGTCATTTCGAACGAAGAGAGAAATCTTTCTTAGATCCCTCGCATTTGCTCGGGATGACAGGCCTCTGGCTTGTCACTTTGCGTGCTTGGCGCCTTGGCGCGATAAATTTTCTTTACGTGGTTTTCTTCAACATTTGAGAAGTTGGAATCTATATCTCATGGCGAACCTATTTTATTTCTGCGGCAGGACTTCTTTGACGAGTTTGAAGATCGGCGTCAGGTCCTGGTACTCGGGTTTCGCCAGATCGAAGTATTTTTTTCGTTCATCCAGGCGGTTATAAGCATCGACGTCATCCTTCGGAATGTCGATGCGGCGGGAATTGTGCGCGTCGGGCCGTCCAAATTTTTGCAGCGCGATCTGTCCCTCGCGCGAGAGAAACCAGTTGATGAAAATTTTCGCCGCATTGGGATGGGGAGCGCGACTGGGAACGCCGAGTGTGCCCCCCGCAGCGCTGGAGCTGCCGCCTTCCTTCCAATCATCGGTATCGAGATAGCCGATGGGGAGCTTCTGTTGCATCGCTTTTCCCACTTCGCTGCCGGCGTTACAGCGAATGCAAAGAGAATATTTTCCAGCGGAAAGCCAGTCGGTCATCTGGCGCGGGTCGCGGCTTACCGTGATTTGCATTTCGCCGTAAAGTCTTTTGATAAACGCGGGCCCCAGCTCGGGGTTAAAATAAAAGAACTGCAGCGCCGCGCCCATGCCGAACGTGGTCGGATCGAGGGATGCCATCTTACCTTTCCACTTTGGGTTCAAGAGATCCCAATACGACTTGAATTCCGAGGGATTGACCTGTTGCAAGTTGTAGATCACCTGTCCCGACTGGGAGTTCGCCACGAAGGCGAAGATGTAACGCTTCTCCGGGTCGATGTAGCGGTGCTCGCCCTGATACCACTTCGTGTGGTCCAACACTTCGGGGAGGATGAGCGCCGGTTGAATCGGTTCGAGAACATGAGCTTTGTAGAGGGCGTCGTGCAGGGTGTTGGCTCCTGAGCTGACGACGTCGGGAATGTATTTTTCGCCCCGCCGCTCGGCGAGTATTCTCGAGGCGAGCTGCCCGCCCGAGCCTATGAAGGTGGCAACTTTGATCTTTGGGTATTTCTTTTTGAATGGCTCGGTGACGCGGTCATATTCGTAGCAGCAACCGTAGAGCGTCAACTGCCCTTCGGACTCCGCCGCGCGCAGAGTTTTCTCCCACTCTGCTTGCCAATTGGACTGCGCTGAAGCGGATGCGGGCAACGCGCCGAGCGACAACGCCAGCAATGCCAGTCGGAATAGCCGAACTGTTTTAGAGAAGCAAGGATAAGAATTCATCATCACCATTCCCAAATTATATGACGTGCGCAGGCTGCTCAAAAAGATCTCAGAGGCGAGGCGCGCGATAAATCGACGAGCGCAGGCGTACATTGCGAGTACGTTGGAGCGAGACGATTGAGCGCAACGAAGCATATGAGTCTTTTTCAGCAGCCTGCGCTAATGGGTTCCGCAGATCACGTTCAGCACGGCTTGCCGTTTTTCCTCGCGGACGACTTTGAGAGCGCGCCTCAATGCCGGTATGAGTTCCGCCGGATCGTCGACCATCTCGCCGTAGCCGCCATGAGCCGAAACAACCTTCTCGTAGCGCGGCGAGGGCGTCAGGTCGCATAAAGGAAAATTGCCCGTACTCGTCGCCCAGCCGTCTGGTAGAACCTGTTGCGTCGCGGCCTTGGTGGAGTGCCAGATCGCGTGGTTGCCGAGTATCGTCAGCATGGGGAGATCATAGGCCTCGGAGACGAAATGGCAGGCGGTGGGGTTGTTAAACATATAAGTGCCGTCGCCGACGCTGGCAATCACGGTTTTCTCAGGGTGAGCGAGCTTCATGCCCAAGCCGCCGCCGATGCCCCAGCCCAGACCGCCGGCGGGAGAGCCGCCGAAATAACTCGCCGGCTCGCTCAAGCTGAGATGCTCCTGTGACACGCCATGATCGTTGACGATGACGGTCTCGCTGTCTCTGACCTGGTCGACGCAATAGGACAACCATGCGGTATCGATGGGCTTATCTTGGCT
>DASWHT010000149.1:0-3398 GCA_036398075.1 Binatia bacterium
ACGTGAGGCTGCGCTCGGGATGCTCGATATTGCCGGAGAACGGCGGAAGCAGCCGGTTGGGATCGCCGCCGGGCGGCTCGACCTTGATCACATCGGCGCCCAAGTCAGCCAGCAACCGCGTCGCGTAGGACGCTGGGATATCGCCCAGCTCGATAACGCGGAGATGGCTGAGCGCACCGTCGCTGTTGCCGCGTACTTGATCTAACATTGTTCGCGCTTCGAGATTTCCAGTGAAGAGGTATTCACCACAGAGGCGCGAAGTTCATAGCGCGGCACAGCCGCAACCGAATTGGCAGCGCATGAGGCGGCGAAGCAGAGAATCGGCGAGTTGATACGCACGTCGAGCGATGAGCTGACAGAACGCGATTGGTGGAGTAGAAGGGTTTCATGGAAAAGAAAAACTCTGCTCCAGCAAATCGCGTTCCGAACCTCTTTATAGAGAAACACCAGAAAGACGTCATGGGCATGCTTCACTCCTTTGACCGCCTGCGCCTTCAGGGTTCGCTGCGCTACCTGTATTGCGCCGAGATTTTTGAGGAGTATCTGAGCCAAGCCAAGGTGTTGTGCAAAGACTTCAAGCGGTTTGCCACGGGACTGACTAACGAGGTGTGTCAGGGTGCCGAGCGACTGGCCCAATCGCTTAAGCGCCCATTCACCTATTTGAACAGCAGCGCGCTGTCCAAGGAAGACCTGGCGCGCAAGATCGCTGAGCGCGATGGCATTAAAGAGGGCCTGGTAGCGATCTTTCGATGTGTAGAACCTTGCCGGACCTACAAAATGAGAGGCAATTACCAAACCAAGATGCTTAAGCCCCGCCTGGAATTGGGCAAGTGCCTGCACCTGTACTTCTACGTCCAGCACCGCCGCCTTGGATTGTTGCACCTGCGGCTGCAAACTTGGTTTCCCTTTCTCATCCACATCTGCCTCAACGGCCATGACTGGCTGGCCCGTCAGATGGATGAGAGAGGGCTGCGCTACCGCAAGGCCGATAACCGGTTTACCTGGTTGGAAGATTTCCCCAAGGCCCAAGACCTGGCCGATCGACAGTTGCGCACCGACTGGGTAAGTTTGTGCGAGCAGTTGCGAAAGACCTATCACCCGCTGCACGAGAAAATCGCTCGCCCCCTGGACGGACTCTCCTACTACTGGACCGCCCCTCAGACTGAATTCTCCAGCGACGTGCTGTTCCATGATCAGCGGGTTTTGGACCGGCTGGTCCCACGTTTGATGTTGCATGGGATGCTCAATCTGGGCTGCGAGCAAGTCATGCGTTTTTTGGGCAAGCAGCTGAACGGGCAGTTTGGTGGCGAGGTGGTGACCGACTGGCGACGCCGCTCCGAAGGGGTGCGCCTCAAGCACTGGGTCAATCGGAATTCGATTAAGCTTTACAACTGCCTCAATGTGCTGCGACCGGAGACCACGATCCATGACGCCGAGGACCTCAAGGTCTTTCGGACCCCGGAAACCCGCCCCCACGCCCCGATGGCTTGGTATCCTTTGCGTCGCGGGGTGGCTGACCTTTACCGGCGAGCCCAGATTTCCAGAGCGGCCAACGACCGATACCTGACGGCTCTGGCAGCAGCGAGCATCACCACCCCCCTGGCCGAAGAGGCGGTCAAAGTTTGCCGACCGGTGCGGCAAGGGCAGCGTCGGCACCGCGCACTCAACCCCTTTGAGGCCGCCGACGCCCAACTGCTGGCCGCCGTCAACCGGGGCGAATGGGCTTTGAAGGGCTTCCGCAACCGCGACATCCGGGCCTTGCTGTTTGGGCAAACCAACGATAAAAAGCAACAGCGTTCCCAAGCCGCCAAGGTCTCTCGACGATTGGCATTGCTGCACGCTCACGGGCTGATTGCCAAAGTTTCTCGCACCTATCGCTGGCAAGTGACCAAAAAGGGCCACCGTATTCTGACAGCGCTCCTGGCGGCGCGGCAAGCAGACACGGACAAACTTATCAGCTTGGCAGCATGAAAATTTCATCGCAGCTTGCGAACAATTTCGACTATAGCAGTGCAGAGTTCGGAGAATTTCTTAATCAAGAACTCTTTACTCCGCGCCCTCCGCGCCTCCGCGGTGCAATCTCCGAGTCCTGCTTCACCGGGAAGGCTGAAAACTCAACGTTTTGAACTAATTGAATAATCTTTCCGCCAGCCGCTCGATCATTGGCAAGCCGGTGATGTCCCGCTCCATCTCCGGAACGTAAGCCAGGATCTGATTTCCCAGACTACTGCGGATGTCGCCGAGATACTTCTCCTGCATATTGATGCGATTTTTGAGATAAGTTGGAATTTTGCCGGCGCGCAACTCCGGCGGCAACACGCGGTTCACGACGTAGCCGCAAATGGGCACATCGAAGCGCGCGAACAGCTCCGCCGCTTTGCGCGTGTCCAGAATGATCATTTCTTCGGGAACCAAAACGAATAAAAACGCCGCGCGCTGTTTGTCGGTGAGAATCTGCGAAGACGCATTGATCCGTCCCTTGATATACCGGAGCTCTTCGAGGATTTTATCTTCTTCGACGCTTTCCTGGCGGCGCAGCGTCGCCGCGACCCGATCATACTGCCCCATCTCCTCGCGCAGCTTGGTGATCTTATTAATCCACTCGTCGTAGACTTTCGCCATGGAGAGGTAATAAAGCGCGTGACCCAACGGAACTAAATCGTAGATGTAGTAGTCGTAGTCGCCCTTGACGATGATATCCACCACCGCGTCGAAGATCGCGCTTTCCTCCATCGCCGGCTCGGCCGAGGCCGACGCGATGTAGCTGTCGATCTCCTCGGGGACTTTATCGAACCCGTACATGTCGAGAATTTTCTGGCGGATTTCGTTTTGATAGTCTTGTATACGCTTATCGGCGTCGATCTCCTGGGCCCAAAGGTTTTCGATGATCGGCACCGCGCCTTTGCCGAAAATGTCTTTTTGAAAAATATCCGACAGGCTGGCTTGAGGATCGACGGAAAACAGCAGGACGCGTTTCCCCTGGCGCGCGAGCCAGTAGGCGCAGGTCGCCGAGAGCGTAGTCTTGCCCAGCCCACCCTTGCCGCCGAACATGATGTAGCGTCGCTCAGGGTGGTTCTCAAATACTTGGCGTAAGGACATGACGTAAGAACTCGAAGATCGAGGATGGAAGATGGCCATCCTCTATCCTCCATCATCGATCCTCAATTCGGCGCATCACCCCAACGTGTCCGTGATATCGCGCTCGCGCAGCATGCGCCGCTTCCAGGTGCTGATCTGCGGTGTGACGTAGGGCAGCAAGCGCAAAGAATAGTAAGGCGGCAGGATCGGCACGCCGAGCAGATCGCCCATAGTAATGAGAATGAACAGATGCTCCATGCTGGCGCGGCTGCGCACCGCGTGGCGCGTCATCTCATGGGAGGACATGCCGTAGACGATAT
>DASWHT010000150.1:0-5925 GCA_036398075.1 Binatia bacterium
CGGCGTATTCCATCTGATGCTCGTCCAGGATTTCGTCCCAGCGGGTAACCTGTTCTCGGGCCGAGAGCTTGCTCCAGGTGCGCTCGGTTACAAAGTGATCGAACATGTAATTGTCCCAGGGCTGGTCGCCCGGTCGAAGCGGCGTCGAACGCTTGTTCCAGGGCTCCTTGAGATATTTGCGTATGTCGCTTTCCTTTTCGATCACATGTCCATCGGCATCGATGGCGGTGAGATTATTCATGGTTTGACTCCTTTATTCGGCTGGGTTGGGTTCAAAACGTTCAAGCAGTTCAAGCCCCCACCTCTGTCCTCCCCCGCGACGCGGGGGAGGATGAAGGAGGGGGTTGGAACGACTTGAACGATTTGAACGGCTTGAACTCCTCTTGATTCATCTTGCTCCGTCCAGCTGTTTCACCAGACGGTCGTCGAAGAACTGCGACGGTTTCGCTTTCTTGGCCTCGGGAATCGTCTCCGACAAGAAATCCAAAATTCCCTGGACGCCGCTCTCGGAAATCACCAGCTCGCGCCTGAAGCCGGCGCGGCGATAGAACTCATAGGATTTGTCGAGCGCGTCGGGAGCGGTTTCCCTGTTGTATTTCGAGATGACTTTGATGGTGAAACTCTTGTCGCTGTAGTAGCGGTCGATGCCGGTTCGGAGCGCGCGCAATAGCAGAATCAGGCGGTCCTTTAACTCGTCGAAGCGGCTGCGCCGGATGACGATCCCGACGTTTTGATAGGGCACATCCAGTAGACTCGTGAGCTGGCGAAATCCCATCCGTTCCAATTGGAAATTGGCCGGCGGGCTGGCGATTCCCCCCATCACTTGACCCGCGTGCAGAGCGGCTATCACGTAAGTGCTGCTGCCGACCGGAAACAGTTGCACGTCTTTGGGCGCAAGGCCGAGCTTCTTCAAGGCCACCAGCGTGCCGTAGGCGATGGGCGTGGCGGGCCGGTCGGTGCCGATGACTTTGCCCCGTAGCGCTTCGACGCTTTGGATTTCCGGCCTGGAGTAAAAATTCCAGATCATGGTATTGAGCAAACCCGCCACGAAGACGACATCATGGCCGCGCAGCGATGCCGTCAACACCGGCGCGCCGGAGACCTGCACGGCATCGATCTCGTTGGCGATCAGCGCGGGTATGGCCACGCTCGCGGTCATTGTAAGAATCTCGACATCCAGCCCTTCTCTGGCGATGGCGCCGGTCTCCTTCGCCATCCAGAGGGATGCCATCGTTACTGAATTGCTCAAGTAAGCGATCCTGAGCGGCCGAGGCGTCGCTCCGCGCGCCGGCCATGAAACGCCTAGGATACCCGCGAGTAAGAGCATGGGCAACAGAAAATTTCTTGGGCTTTTTTGAGATGGCGTTGCCGACCGCAAGACGGAGAGCGAAACAAAAGAATTTGAAAAACTGGAAAGGCGTACCATGGTAGACACCCCTTTTTGGGTTGAGATCGACACTCCCACAGCCATTGGACTGCATATCAATCCCGCGGAACGAAAGAAAGCAAAAAAAGGCGCCCTACTTTCGCGACGCGAATGAAGCTCCTCGGAGCAAAGCTCCGAGGTATCTTTGCGAAATTCTCCGACCTTCGTCGGCCGTAGCCGACTTCGGACGGCGAAGGCCGAAGCCCTTCCACCCTCCTTGCCTACTCCGCCGAAGCGGTCGCTTCGGCTGCGAAGGCCGGGCGCCAAGGCTACGGAGGGTTCTCCTCACCTTTATCCTCGCAGCAAGCTGCGAGGGATTCGGCGAAGGAGAATAAAAAACGTTCGTTCTTGACACGATCGGCCCGCCTTAGTTACATGGCACCTACAATATGAATTCCGCTGAGATTGATCCTATAACCGTGGCGGTCATCGCCAATCGTCTCACTGCCGTAACCAAAGAGATGGGGCAGATCATGTTGCTCACGTCGCGCTCGCCGATCTTCAGCGAGTCGCGCGACTTTGTGACGGCAATCTTCGATGCCGGCGGGCAACTGGTCGCTCAAACTTCATATATTCCGGTGCTTCTTGGCGCGATTCCGTTCGCTATGAAAGCGATCCGCAGAAAGTATCGAGACCAGGAACTCCATGCCGGCGACGTTATTGTCGCCAACGACCCGTACGATGGTAACAGCCATCTTCCCGATGTCACGGTCGCCAGGCCGGTATTTTACCAAGGGCGGCTTGCGTTCTGGTCAGTGACCAAGGGACATCAGGCTGACCTCGGGGGAGCCGGCGTGGCCGGTTATAATCCGGCGGCCAAAACCGTTTGGGAAGAAGGTTTGCGCCTGCCCGCGATCAAACTCTACGCGAAAGGTAAATACCAGAGCGACATCTGGGATCTGATTCTTTTAAACGTCAAGAGCCGGCATCTCGTCGAAGGCGATCTTCATTGTCAGGTTGGCGCGACCACGAGGGGAGAGGAAGCGCTTTTAGAGATGCTCGAGCGTTACGGCGCGGCGACGATGGAGGACGCCATCCGTTTGTACTTGGAGGCCACGGAAAGAAAAATGGCCGCGGCGATCAAGGCGATCCCGAACGGACGTTATGCCGGCGAGCGCGGGCTCGACAACGACGGCATCGAAATGGACAAGGTGGTCAATATTCGAGTCGACATTAGGGTAGACGGAGAGAAACTGACCTTTGATTTTTCCCGGTCGGGCCCCCAGACGCGCGGCTATGTCAACAGTCCCTTCGCCAACACCGCGTCGGTTTGTTTTCAAGCGCTCTTTGCCTGCATCGGCGCGGATATTCCGATTAACACGGGCTCGCTGCGTTTGATCAGCATCCTCGCGCCGGAAGGTTCCGTCGTTAATTGCCGCGCGCCGGCGCCGACCACAGCGTCCACGCTGCTTACCTGCGCCGCCATCGCCGATGCTATCTGGATAGCGCTCGCGCAAGCAGCGCCGGGTAAGTCGCAAGCGGGATGGGGCCGGCGCTGCGCGCCGATGACGGCGGGTTTCAATCCACGCACGGGAAAGTCTTTCGTTTGCACCCATCACAATTGCAAAGGCGGGTCGGGCGCCACCGAAGGTTATGACGGATGGAACCACACCGGTCCGGTGAGCAATATGGGCGGCTCTCGCGCCACTGACCCGGAGATTTTTGAAGTCGCGTATCCCTATAGATTGCTCCAATACGAGTACGCGCCGGACACGGGCGGGGCGGGAAAATGGCGCGGCGGGACGGGCGCCATATTGCGCTGGCGCGTCGAGACGGCCGACGTCCAATGCGTAACCGTGGGCTCGGGTATGCTGGAAGAGACGCGCGCCTTCGGATTGCTCGGCGGGCAGCCCGGCTCCTTGCCAAAAATGCAAGTGGTTTGTCGCGATGGAACCACGAGACAACTTCAAGTCAACGCTTTTCATGCGATCGCCGAAGGAGACACGTTCGAATTAATTTCGCAGGGCGGCGGCGGTTTCGGCGATCCGTCGGAGCGCGATCCCGAGCAGGTCATGCAGGACGTTGTCAATGGGCTTGTGTCGGTCGAAAAAGCGCTGGCAGACTATGGTGTGGTTGTGGGTGGCAGACCGGGGGAATTGTCGATAGATTGGCAACGGACTTACAATGAACGCGCCTTCAGAAAAACGCAACCGGCAAACATGCTACGAGCGGTGCAGTAAGTCCCCGGCGACTTGGCGCACTCCGAGTGCGGTTCAACGTTCAAGGTTCGAGTTTCGAGGTTCAATGGCTTCGCCTGTTCAACGTTCAAAGTTCAACGTCCCCACCTCCCGACCTTAAACCTTGAACCGCGCCGAAGGCGCCACATTGAACCTTGAACTTTGAACAAAGAAGCGCCGTGAAATGACTCCATCGAATAGAAACTTTTTAGTCGGCATCGACGTTGGTGGAACCTTCACCGATTGCGTTTTGGTGGACGCCGACGGCAAAAGTATCGTCGAGAAAACTTTTACGACGCCGGAGGATCCTTCCCAGGGAGTTTTGAGCGGCCTCGAAAAACTCGCGGACCGCGCGGGGCTCACCCTCGAGGAATTTCTCGCCGCAGTTTTGCGCATCGTTCATGGGACGACGATCACCACTAACGCGGTGCTTACGGGCCGGGGTGCCAAGACAGGTTTCATTACCACCGAGGGATTTCGCGACGTTCTGCTGATGCGGCGTGGGGTGCGCGAAGAGCAGTTTAATTCCAAGTGCGCGCCACCCACTCCTCTGGTGCCCCGCCATTTCACCTATACGGTGCCGGAGCGCGTCGATTGCGCGGGCCGCGAGATTGCCGCGTTGGACTGCGGTGGCGCGCGGGAGGTGCTTCGAACCCTCAAACGCAGCGGTGTCGAATCGGTAGCCGTAAGTTTCCTCTTCTCGTTTTTGAATCCATCCCATGAACAGGAAATGGCGCAGCTGCTCCAGGAGGAATTTCCCGGGGCTTACGTTTCGTTGTCTACCCAGGTGCTGCCGCAGTTGCGCGCCTATGAGCGCCATAGCACAACGGCGCTGAACGCTTATGTCGGACCGATTTTAACCAGATATCTTGACCGTCTGACCGCGCGGCTGGAGAGCGCCGGTTTTCATGGCCGCCTCCTCATTATGCAATCGAACGGCGGCGTCATGGCGCCAATGATGGCGGCTCGGTTTGCCTGCAAGACTCTTTTGTCGGGACCTGCGGGCGGACCCGTGGCCGGGATTTTTTGCGGCGAACGCGCTGGTCATAAAGATTTGATCACCATGGATATGGGCGGAACCAGCTTCGATGTTTCGATAATCAAGGGCGGCCAAGTGAGTTTCACCACCGAGGGTTCCGTGGGTGGTCACGCCATGGCTTTCCCGGTGCTCGATATCCGCACCGTCGGAGCGGGCGGTGGCAGCATCGCCTTCGTCGATGAGGGCGGGGTACTTCACGTCGGGCCCGCGAGTGCCGGAGCCAATCCCGGTCCGATCTGCTATGGCCGAGGCGGTAAGGAGCCGACGGTTACAGACGCGGACTTGGTATTGGGTTATTTGGGCGCGGAGGATTTTCTCGGCGGAAAGTACCGGCTCGATTTCGCCGCGGCGTTGAATGGCATCGACCAGCGCGTCGCCAAACCCCTGGGCATCGACACCCTAAGCGCCGCGGCGGGAATAAACCGGCTGGTCAACAGCACCATGGCGGACGCCATCAGGCTCGTCTCCATCGGCGAAGGCTACGACCCGCGCCAGTGCGTCTTGATCGTCGCCGGCGGCGCCGGCGCGGTTCATGCCGCGGCGATCGCGCGCGAGTTGGGCATTCGCAAACTGCTCGTGCCGCGCGCGGCGTCAGTCTTTTGCGCCGCCGGAATGCTTTTGTCCGATCTCAAACACGACTACGTGCGAAATTTATCCGGCGAACTGTCTACTTTGTCGCGGGAAAAAATTCTGCAGTTGTATCGGGAGATGGAGGCCGAGGCATTAGAAACACTTGCAGACGAGGGAATGCGCAAGGACGATATCGTTCTTTCCTACGGCGTCGACCTAAAATATGCCGGCCAGTTCCATGAGTTGACAATTCCTTTCAATCTATCGTCGGACGGTCTTGCGGATCTCAAGCGATCTTTCGACGCGCACCATCAGCGGCTCTATGGATATCATCTGTTGGACCAGCCCGCCGAGGCGCTTCACTGGAGGCTTACCGCCATCGGGCAAATTGAACGGCCGTCGTTTTCCGAAAAGCGCGGGGCCAGCGCTGGCAAATCGGCTGACAAACGTAACCGGGCAGTTGTTTTCGATGGCTTGAAGGTTCACGCGGAGGTGTTTGACGGCGCTCAGCTAACGCCGCCAATGAAGATTCATGGCCCGGCGATTGTCGAGGAGCCGACGACGACGGTCGTCATTCCGCCCCAGTGGGACCTTTCGGTGAATCGCTTTGGCGATTATGAGTTATCGTTCATTTAGCAGGCCGCTCAAAG
The DNA here is from genome assembly GCA_036398075.1 of Binatia bacterium. Taxonomy (GTDB): domain Bacteria; phylum Desulfobacterota; class Binatia; order UBA9968; family UBA9968; genus DATACQ01. The sequence continues at coordinate 5,863 of DASWHT010000150.1, forward strand.
AGATCTCAGAGGCAAGGCGCGCAAGTGAAACGGAGTGTTGGAGTAACGGAGTATTGGAGTATT
>DASWHT010000151.1:0-6666 GCA_036398075.1 Binatia bacterium
AAAATGCCGATTGCGGCGGCTTTGGTGGCTCTCATTGCGCCGCTCATGCCGCCGCCGTTGTTTTCTTTTCGCCCAGACACATGCCGAGGACGAGCCGCTCCATCACCAACCGTGGATTGCCGCCACTCGATTTCAGCCGGAAATCGGCGTCGTGAATACCGTCCATGTACCGGCAGAGCTCGCTCAGGGAAAACCGCTCGGCGCGCAATAAACACATGTAGCCGCCGTAGGGATTACGCGTGAGCAACGGCGCTTGCTGCGGCAACACCTGTTGCTGAAACTGCGGATACGACATGCCCGGCCTCCAGCGCCCGTGCAGCTCGCCGTCAAGCAATTGGCGCGCGGCGAGCAGCCGGCGTGCTTCGCTGGCGATGGCGCCCAGGAGCTTCAACGGATGTTCGCCGCGAGAAATCAGGCGGGCCAACTGGGAAAGCGCCGCCCATGGGTCGCGCTCGCCGATGGCACGGGTGAGATCGAAAACCCAGCCTTCGCCCTGATCTGTGAATATCGCTTCCACATCTTGCGCCCGGACCGCGGCCCCCTCGCCGGCATACAAGAAGAGCTTCGCCAATTCTTGACTGAGGCTTCTAAGATCGGCAGCCGCCCGCTGTACGATCATTTCCCGCGCCTGGGGCTCCATGGTTTTTCCGGCTTGGCGCGCGCGCAGGTTGATGAACTCCACAAGATTCTCGCGGCTTACCCTGCCGCTCCGGTCTCGCTCAAGGCCGAGATGAAACACCGCGCCCAGCTCATCGAAACGCTTGTACAGGCGCATGCGCCGGTCCACCTGCGCCGCGCTGAGCATTAAAAACCCCCACTCCGGCAATCCTCGCTCAAGTAACTCCGCGAGCCCTTGCGCCTCGACTCCCCGGCGCCGGCTCATATCAATTCCCTGGCTCTTGCAAAAAGCCAGGAGCGCGTCTACTTCGTCCAGCTCTTTTTGGCCTTCGCCGTCCTCGACGCCGAGCAGTTTAACCAGCTCGCGGGCGGCGCCGGGCTCCGTTCGCTCCCACTGTTCCTGGGTCCATCCTTCGACGACCAGCAAGTCGATCAAGAGCTTGCCCGCCTCTTCCTGCTTCCCGTCACCCCAGAGTTGCAAAACCTTCTCGCCCAGTTCGCCTTTTTGTTCCCGGGATATGAAATAAGGGGCGTTTTCGATCCATAAGACCTTGATTCCCGGCAAAAACGGCGGCGTCATCAGCGATGCGTGCACCTGTTCCCATGGCGCGACGCGGCCGTCGAAACGCTCGAGATTGAAGCCCCGCTGGTCCTTGGAAACCAGGAGGTCGATAATCGCTGTGCAGGATTCTTGAACCTGTAGGTCATCGCCAAAAAGCAGCAGGCAACGGGCTCCCTTGCCGTTTTTGATGTCGGAAATTACGCTCGTAAGATCGCGTTTCATAGGGCGCCGGGAACTTTTGGATCTCGGTATCTCGCAGGGTCTACTCTGGTGATACCCCATCCGGGTGGGATGTGTAGCGCTTTAGCAATGCACGAATCGCCGTTTGTACATCGCCTCAACGTTTTGGCATCCACATCTGGTTCTTGTCATTCCACGCGTAGTCGGACCTCCACACCTTAAGGCCGATTGTGTACTTGCCGCCGGATTTGGTGACAAAAATTCTTTCGTTGGAATGAGGGATTTCGACCCGCGCGATGATCATGACTTTCTTGGAGATCCCTTTATTGATCAGAATGCGGTCCCCTTCTCTCATCGTGGTGCGGCTATCTTTCTTCCGTATCATGGCCGAAAACTACCATTGTCGTCGTCAACAGGCAAATAATTCCATCAGCCCGGTAAATATCCTTGACAATTATCATACCCTCGGATAGCTGTCCGAAGAGTATTTCAATCGCACCGATCAACCGGGCGTCGAAGCCTAGAGAAGAACTTTTATTGCGGAGGGTTTCATGCGCTTAGTTACTTTCACACGCAAGAATCAACGGCGGCTCGGCCTCGTGGGTCCGCAGGAGCAGATCATCGATCTCGCCGAGGTCAATCGCCGCTATCTAAAGGGCGGCAACCAGCCTTTTTTGGCGAGCATGCAGGCGTTCATCGAGGCCGGCGGCAAGGCCGTTCAAACAGCCAGGAAAGCGGAAAAATACGTCGCGGAAAAAAACCCCGACGGGCAAAAAAAACTCAGCGCCGCCGGCGCTCTGGTGAAACCCAACCAGGCCAAGATCATCTCGCCGATCCCGACGCCGCGAAAAAACTGCATGATGCTCGGTATCAATTATCGCGAGCATGTCGATGAAGGCGCCAGAGCGCGGTCCCTGGAAATCAAGTACCCCGACTATCCGGTATTCTTCACCAAACCAGCGACGTCGGTCATCGGCCATCTGGGCAAGGTGATCAAACACAAAGTAACGGACAAGCTCGATTGGGAAGTCGAGCTCGCAGTGATCATCGGCAAGAAAGGCCGCGACATTCCCAAAGCTAAAGCCTACGATTTCATCTTCGGCTACACGGTCTGCCTCGATATGACCGCGCGTGAGCTGCAGCGCATCCACGGCCAGTGGTTCAAAGGCAAAGCCTTAGACACCTTTTGCCCTCTCGGTCCCTGGATCGTGCATAAGAGCGCCATGCCCGACCCACAACAGGTGCGGCTCATCTGCCGGGTCAATGGCCAAGTCATGCAAGACGGCAATACCCGCGACATGATCTTCGACATACCGACGATTATCGAATCTCTGTCCGGCGGGATGACGCTGGAGCCGGGAGACATTATCAGCACGGGGACGCCTTCCGGCGTCGGCTTCGCGCGCACGCCTCCGGTATTTCTCAATCCCGGTGACAAAGTTGAGGGCGAAGTCGAGGGCATCGGTACGCTGGAAGTGGTGATCGCAGCGCCGTAGCGGCCTAGAGCTGGAAGTTATGAACCGCCCTCGACCACCGGCAGTGGCCGGTTCATTCTATCCGTCCAATCAGGACGAACTCAGTGGACTCATCGACGAGTGCTTCAACGATAGTCCGTTGGGGCCGCAAGGAACCCGGTCCCCCTCAACTACACTCATAGCCGGCATGGTGCCCCATGCCGGCTATGTCTATTCCGGCCCCTGCGCGGCGCATTTCTATGCAACGCTGGACAAATCCATCCAGCGCGTCATTCTGCTCGGCGTAAATCATTGGGCACGGGGGCATCGCGCTGCGCTGAGCCGTCGGGAGAGTTGGCAAATTCCCTCTGGAGAGGTTTCCGTCGACACCGAGCTGAATGATTTTCTCGCAGCGCGGGTTAAGTTTTTAACGCGCGACGACGACGCCCACGCCGAGGAACACAGCATCGAAGTGCAGTTGCCGTTCTTGCCGCGGGTCTTGGAGGATTTTACTTTCCTCCCCATTTCGCTGTCACGCCTGGATTTCGGCGAATGCGCGGAGCTCGGCTCGGCCATCGCCGCGGCTTGCCGGGCGGAAGTCGCTGCCGGGCACAAGGCCGTTGTCTTGGCGAGCAGCGATCTCAGTCACTATCTCTCACCCAGAGAAACCGAGGAGCTGGATTATCTGGCGCTCGAACGAGTCATTGCGCTGGATGCCGCCGGCCTGCTTAAGGTCGTTGAGGAGAAACAAATCAGTATGTGCGGCGTTCTGCCGACGGCAGTTATGCTTTGCGCCGCCAAAGCTTTGGGCGCAACACAGGCACGGCTGCTGAAGCATTGCCATTCCGGCGATGTGGCTCCCATGAGAAAAGTCGTCGGCTACGCCAGCGTCTCCGTTGGGCGTTGACACTTGGGCGGAACTGCGCGCTGATTCCGGGTAGGTTCATGACCGCGCGCAGAGCCGACAATTTGACTTGATTTATTCCCTTTGTTAAGGGTTCTTCCATGCTAGGGGTGTCTGTCTTAGCGGACTGAGAGCCTGACCCTTTATCAGGCAACCCTTCGAACCTGATCCGGCTAGCGCCGGCGTAGGGAAGCGTGAGAGTGATGGCCCCGGCGCAACCGCGCCACGGGGCAAACTTGAAACCGTATTCCCTGGCCACCGTTGGATGGCCGTCGCGAATACGGTTTTTTTGTGCAAATGAAGATACGGATTAACGGCGAAGAGAAGGAAATCAATGAGGGACTGAGCCTGGCGGCGTTACTCGACGAGTTTCAGATCCGGCCGGGCCGCGTCGTCGTGGAGCTCAATCGTAATATCATTGCGCGCGAGGCGCATGGCTCCACGGCCTTGAAAGAAGGCGACGCGCTTGAGATCGTCCATTTCGTGGGCGGAGGTTAAAACTATGGAAGATCATTTTGAATTGGCGGGCGTCAAATACCGGTCCCGGCTCATCGTCGGCACCGGCAAATACAAAGACTTTGCCGAGACCAAAAAGGCCATCGAAGTCTCCGGCGCGGACATCGTCACCGTCGCCGTGCGCCGGGTCAATATTACCGATCCGAATAAGGAAAACTTGCTCGACTATCTCGACCCGAAGAAATACACAATCCTCCCTAACACCGCGGGCTGCTATAACGCCGACGACGCAGTGCGCACCTGCCGCCTGGCGCGCGAGGCTGGGGTAGGGAAGTTGGTCAAGCTGGAAGTCATCGGCGACGATAAGACGCTTTTCCCGGATATTCCGGCGACTCTGGAAGCCGCGAAAATCCTGGTGCAAGAAGGATTCGTCGTCCTCCCTTATATCACCGACGATCCGGTCACCGCGAAAAAGCTCCAAGACATCGGCTGCGCCGCGGTGATGCCGCTCGCCGCTCCCATCGGCTCGGGGCTCGGGATTCGAAATCCGTACAACATCCGCATCATCCTGGAGCAGGCAACCGTTCCCGTAATCGTCGATGCCGGTGTCGGCACGGCGTCGGACGCTGCCATAGCCATGGAGATGGGCTGCGATGGTGTTTTGATGAACACCGCTATCGCCGGCGCCAAAGACCCGATTCTCATGGCCGAAGCGATGCGACTCGGCATCGAAGCAGGCAGAAAGGCGTTCCTGGCGGGGCGAATTCCCAAGAAGCTATACGCCACCGCTTCCAGCCCACTGGAAGGAATCCTGGGATAATCGCCTCAAGTGCCTACTCCTGATTTCGACTTTTATCTGGTCACCGACCGAAGTCAGACCCGGGGACGAGACATGCTCTGGGTTTTGGAGCAGGCGCTCTATGGCGGCGTCAAAGCCATCCAACTTCGAGAAAAAGATCTTGACGGCAAGCAATTATTTCTTCTTGCGGAAAAAGTCCGCGCCCTTTGCGCCCGCTATCGAGCAGCGCTTTTCATTAATGATCGGATCGATGTCGCCCGCGCCGTTGGCGCCGACGGCGTGCAACTGGGATCAACGTCTCTCCCCATTGAGACCGCGCGCGAGCTGTTGGGCGCTGATCGCATGATCGGCGCGTCGACACATTCCGTTGAGGAAGCCAGGGAGGCAGAGCGGCGCGGCGCCGACTTTGTTTTATTCGGTCCGGTTTATTTCACGCCGACGAAGGCCGCCTATGGCGCCCCCCAGGGATTGGCAGCGTTAAAAAAAATAGTGGAAAATATTGCCTTGCCCGTTTATGCTATAGGCGGAATCAAACCGGAAAACGTCGGGGCGGTCGTGGTCGCGGGCGTTAAGGGAGTTGCCTTGATCTCAGCGGTCATAGGGGCGATTGATCCCAAATTGGCCGCCGAGACGATTCTAAAATTCCTCGAGAGATCGTAACGTGGAACAAACAGCGCGGGAAGTTCTTTTATATATGCAGGAAAATCTGGGGGCGACTGTAATCATAGTCCTCATCACGGGTTTCGCCGCCTGTAAGGCCGTCGCCTCCGACTGGAAGGGCATCAGTCTGTTGTTTATCGTCGTCGGCGTCCTTGGTTACTTCTTGGGCCAATTCCTGACACTGATTCTTGGGCTCAAGGAAATTATCGACCTCATACCCCAATTTTCCTGGGTGTTCGATCTCATCATTGGTTTTGTCGGCTCGTTCATCGTGGCGACCATCGCCAATTTCGTTAAACCCACGTAATCCACGCCGGTTCAGTTGATTGAGCGACCAATTCGAGGCGCGCGGCCATGGCGATCGTGTGCGTGAAACGACACCGTGAATCAATGCAAGCACGAACCACCCTTCGACTTTGCTCAGGGTCGTGAGCTAGCCGAACGTCGAACACGAATTTGACAAACCCTTGCCGGCTTATATAGGCTTGCTTCGGCTTCTGGCAAAATTTCAACAAAACAATAATCGCCCCGCGTCTGTCTCAAGTTGGAGGAGAAAATATGGTGCCACAGCTTTCGTTGGGACTGGAGGAAGCGCAACGCGCCATTGCCGCCGTGTTCGACCAGGCCAAAAAAGACGGCCGGGCTGTCGCCGTGGCGGTTGTCGACAATCACGGCGATCTCATTACTTGCGCGCGCATGGACGGAGCCCATGCCCGTGTTCTCCGCCATGCTATCAGAAAGGCTTACACGGCAGCGCTCATGGGCAGAGATACGGTGGCCTTTAAGAAAGACATGCAGGACGCGGGCCGCAGCCTCACCGACTATGGCGACTCGTCTCTGACTACTCTGCAGGGCGGCTTGGTGGTTCGATCCGGTAATCAAGTCGTCGGCGCCATCGCCTCGGGCGGCAGTCCGCGTCTACGTGACGTCGAGATGGCGCAAATTGGCTTAAACGCTCTGGGACTATGAGCGTCGGGCCGCCGATCAGGAGGACACCATGAATAGGCAAACTATCTTCTTACCGCAAATGACT
>DASWHT010000152.1:0-7544 GCA_036398075.1 Binatia bacterium
CCTTCTATGTAGCCAATCTCGCGCAGAGCCAGCCGAATTCCCTCGGAACGGGTAGCCTCAGTAGTTGGGTCGCCTCCCACTAGATACCCTATCCGCGGGACTTTCTTCGGCGGCTGCGCCCGAGCTGGAAAGGGAAGAGCGAAGAGCATCGAGCAAAACGCTCGCCGAGTGATTTTTTTGTGCATGGAGGTTGCCCTCACCCTTGCGCTCTCCCGCAAGCGGGCGAAGGAATCGGAGGGATCATATTCGATAAAACTCCTTGGCGTTGTCGTAGAGTATTTTCTGCTTGGCTCGATCCGACAGGTCAGGGCGCTTGAGCAATTCCGGAATGTCTTTCAGAAATTCGCCGTAGACCCGCTCGTGCGGATAATCCGAGGGAAACATCACCCGCTCTTCGCCGATGACTTCCATTACGTGCTTCAGCGATGTTTCCTCCGGCTCGCAGGTGACATAAACCGGACAATCCTTTACGTAGTCGCTGGGCTTCCTTTTTATGTGCGGAAAAGAGCGGTTGCCGCGGGTTTCGTATTCATAATCGAGCCGGTCCATCATATAGGGTAGCCAGCCGCAGCCGGCTTCGAGGAAAGCGATTTTTAATTTGGGGAACTTTTCCAAGACGCCATCGCAAATGATGCTGGTGAATTGAATCATCAGGGGAAATGGATGCTCCAAGGTATGTACTTGGCCCTGGTCTTCGAAAAAGTCGAAACCAAAACCGCGGCTCGGCGCGCCGTGCACGCCGAGGGGCACGCCGAGCTGCTCGGCTGCACGGAAAATAGGCTGAAAGTCCGGATGGCCGAAGCCTTTGTTCAATACCGTTGCCTCGGATGGCGGTTTTGCGCTACACAGGGTGTAAACGGAACAGATTCAAAGGAGGATCCGCTTATGGCCTGGAACGGCATACCGGTTGTCGATGGCGACGGACATGTGATGGAGGATTGGGATGCGCTCTTGCAGTACATGCCGGAGCCGTACATCAAGAGCGGCAGATTCAAGGGGCGAATTTTCCCTCCACTCGATCACCTGCATTCCGCGAGTTTGTTTCAACTCGTTCCCGGCGCTTTCAGACAGGTTCGGGAAGACGGTTGGTTGGAATTCATGGAAGACGTCGGCATCGAGCGCGCCGTGCTCTACACCACCGGTGGTCTCGCCTTCGGCAAGGTCATCACCAGGGAATTTGCCGTCGACGTCTCGCGGGCGTGGAACAACTGGTTCGCCGACACGTATCTCAAGAAGAGCGCGCGCTTCCAGGGATTGGCGTTGGTACCGTTGCAAGAACCGGAGGAAGCCATCAAGGAAATGCGCCGCGCCGTGACCGAATTGGGATTTTGCGGTGTGATGTTCCCTTCCACCGGTTTCAAGGGGCATTTGGGCGATAAAGAGTATTGGCCGGTGTACGCCGAAGCCGACCGCCTCGGCTGCTGCATCGGCGTTCACGGCGGCGCTCACGAAGCACTCGGCATGGACTTTTTAACCCCCTACGCGCCGATCAACGGTCTCGGCCATCCCTTCGGCCAGATGGTTGCCTTCGCCGGCATCATTTTCAATGGCCTCTTCGATAAGTATCCGAACCTGCGCATCGGTTTTATGGAAGCCGGCGTGTCGTGGCTGCAAACCTGTCTGGAACGGTTCGATCGCGGTTGGGAGACGCATATTCAATACGATCCGCGCACGGAATATATCCAGCTCAAGCCCGGCGAAAAAATCAGCGATTATATCCGGCGCCACGTCGAGGCGGGGCGGATCTTTGTCGGTTGCGAAGGAACGGAAAAGTTTCTGCACCACGTCATTGAAGCGGTCGGCAACAAGGCGTTCATGTTCTCCAGCGATTTTCCCCATGAAGTCAACAACGAGTACTGCAAGCATGAAATCGAGGAGATCGTCGAAAACGAGCATCTTAGCGACGACGACAAGCACGGGGTGCTGCACCGTAACGCCGAGCGCTTCTATGGATTGAAGCCTTTGGGTTAAGGCCTGGGTTGGGCCGCCAAACAACCGGGCCACCCCGCGTCGAACGCGATGAACTAAGGGTCTCGAGGTGTGCGGGATGAAATGCTTTGCGCAAGTAGGTATTGCTCTCGCTCTGGTGCTCCTCGTTGGTTTGAGCTCCGCCTATCCGCAGAGTAGGAATGACGAATCTTTCCGGGAATGGGTTGAATATCGGGACGGTGAAATCTCGGTTACCTTTCGACAGGTTTCGGTCGAATTCGCCGTCAATGCGATCCATGCCCGAACCGGTTTTCAGATCGTCGTCCCGCCCGAGGCAAATAGCAAAACGCTGAGTCTCTATCTCCGCGGGATACCAATCGAGGTCGCAATGCGGTCCCTCATCTCGTCTATCGGCTTTAACAGTTTTGCCATGACTTATGATAGGGCTGGCCGGCCGATTCGGGCGATCATTCTAGAAGCGCGGCCTGCCGGCGGCGATGCGGCGACTTTGGACCGGAAACCTGCCTCTGAATCCCCGCCTCTAACGGCGGAGGAAAGAGACCAACTCAGCCGGGCTCTAAAGGTTTGGAACGATCTCAATGATGAAGCCCGCGGCCGCGTCGAGGATCGTCTGCGCTCTCTGCCGCCGTCCGAAGAGCGCGAGGAACTGCTCAGCGAATACGGCCGTCAGATCTTGGGAATAAAAAACTAGCCACAAAGATATTGGCAATTTTCGGCTCACGCAGTACCACTACGAGGATTGTCCCGTCTCCCCATGCCGTTCTTGCAGCATGGTGGCCGGCTGCTAATCTGAAACTGGATGTTGCTCTATGGCTTCGCTGCCGAGCCGCGATTCAAAACGGTGCCCTGATGCCGACACTCTTGCGCTATCTATTCTTCCAAATACCCGGCTGGGCAGTCGGGGCGGTGGTTGCGGTAGGTCTCTTGGAGTGGGAAATCATCCCGTTGTGGGTTGCGCTGCTTGGCTTCTCTGGCCTGGTTCTCAAGGATTTGGCCTTCTATCCGCTGCTCCGCTCTGCTTATGAAACCCGGGTGAAATTCGGATCGGCGGCGCTGGTGGGGAAGAAGGGAATCGCACAAAGCGACTTGGCGCCGGAAGGCTATATTAGAATAAACCTGGAACTGTGGCGCGCGGTTGCCGAATCGGCCGGGCAAATCATCGTGTCGGGAACTGAAGTCGAAGTCATGCGCGCGGAAGGTATGACGGTTTTTGTCCGTCCCGCCTCGCGGCGAAACTCAACGCTTTAGCCGAGACTCGGCTAAAGCGGTTCAAAGTTCAAGGTTCAAAGTTCAACGTGTTCGATCCGAAGTTTCGAGGCAAATCCGAAACCTTGAACGTTAAACCTTGAACCGTGAACTGGCGTTAGCCCCCCGCGCGGGTGGCGGTCCATTTGCCGTTGCTGGATTCGCCGTCCATCGAGTTGCCGCTCACGCGACCGGAATATTTGACGCGGCCGGCGGTGAAGCTGATATGCTCGCCGTTTAGCTTGGCATCGGTGATTGGCATGGTCGTGGCGCCGGATCTGATGGACCCGGATAACGTCTGGTAAGTCTGCTTGAGAGCGAGTTCGCCTTGGGAAAGTTTCCATGTGCCATCGACTCTCGCCGGCACAATCCACAGGTATGCCGTGCAATAGGAGGCGCAGCCATCTTTCACCGTCGCGGTTTCGTCGGCCTTCCAGTCGCCCATCGTGAATGAATTGGACACGATGCGGGTACCCGGTTTCATATCGAGAATTTTCGGGCGCAGCTTGAGATTGATGTCCGGCAGCAGGAACATGGTAATCACCTGCGCCTGGGAGAAGTCGCTTTCGAATAGATCGGCCTTTACGAAATTAGCTTTATCGCTGACGCCGGCTTTGGCCGCGTTGCGTTTGGACAGTTCGACCATGTCGGGGTTGTATTCAATGCCGAGAGCGCGGGCGCCGCGCTTTGCCGCGGTGATCACCGTGCGCCCATCGCCCGAGCCGAGATCCATGACATAGTCGTTGGGCGTGACCTTGGCCATATCGAGCATCTTGTCGACCAACGCCTGCGGCGTCGGCACCCAGATAACGTCTTTGCCTTCCTGGCCCACGTGCGGCTGGTATTCGTCTTTCGCCGATTGCGCCTGGGCGAAGCTGCAAGCGGTGATGAAGGCCAGACATAAAGGCAACAAGGAATAACGAGTCGAGAACGATTTTTTCATGGAAATTCTCCGTCGCGAAAGCAATCATCGGCACATCGTTTTTTTTTACTCCAAGAATGGCGAAATTTCCAGCCCGGATCATCGGCGCCCAGGGTCTCGTCAAAGTCGTGTTGAGCCGATGAAAATCCCTCTAAGTCTTCCTTCTTTGTAGGGGACGGTCGCGACCGTCCCGTACGGTCCTTTTTCAAAAAGGGGGAAGGGGGGATTTTTTGAACAAACGTGAGTTGTAAATCCAATTCAGTAGGGGCACGGCATGCCGTGCCCCTATTCTGCCGTTGCCCTGCATCCACGCGGTTTCCAGTTCAAGATTCCGGCCGCTCTTTCTTGGGTTTTCAAGTCCAAACCTCCAACCTGAAACGGGGAACTAAACTCTAAAGTCGCCAGCTCACGGCGCGTCCATGACATACTTCACCAGGAATGGCCAGACCTGGGTGGCGTCGGCTTGAATCTCGGCGTAGACGCCGTTCTTGGCGGCCTTGCGCCAGGATTCGTTTTCCGAGTAGGTGCAGCCGGAAAGATGGCCGAAGTGGGGCCGATCGGGACAAATTCGGATGCCATAGGTGAAGCGGCGCGGCGGCAAATTCGAACCGATGCGCTCGTTGATAATTTCAATCAGCGGCGCGACGTTTTGCACGTTGTTGCGCGGTACGCCGCCGCCGATGGTGAAGATGCCAAACCGTTTCGCCTTGGTCACCAAATTGATAAGTATCTTGCTGTCGCGCTCCAGATCGATAAGGATCGGCTTCTTGCCGCGGCGCTGGCGCTTGATGTTGTGGATGTAAATGTCGTTGCCCAGTTCCGAATCGACGAAGGCCGGCACGAATACCGGCACGCCGCGCAAGTAAGCCGACTTCAAGATGCCCCGATCGTTGGGATAATTCTCGGCTAAGTACTTGCCGATGAGCCTGTTTAGAATCGTCGGGCTGAGGGATTGCTTGCCGTCAATCGCTTCCACGACCTTGCCGATCACTTCCTCGACCGTATCGAGATTGGTTTCGGGTTCCAGCGTATCGGTCACCCGGTTAAGCCTTCGGCGCGCCAACTCGGTGTCGTCATATTTCGGATTGTACTTGTAATGTTTGAGTCCGATGGACGACACCAGACCATGGGCCATGAGCGCGCCGGTGCAAGAGATCGCATGGATCAATCCGCTCTCGATCATGTCGCAAATGACGAGGTCCATTTTTCCCACCGTCATGGCGCCGCTGACGGTCAGAAAGCGAATACAGCTCTGGTCACGAGCCATTGTTTCGAGCGCCTTGGCGCCTGTGGCGACCTGTGCGGCGATGCCGCCGTAGGGCGCAAGCTCGGCTATGAACGATCGAACGGACCGGGGCTTGCCATCGATCCACTCCTCCAGGGCGCGGTAGATCACCGGTATGACATAACGTGGATCGGCGAAGACCGCGTCGGGAAAGTACCCGTCTCTGATCTGTCCGGGGCGCGCCATGTCGAAGGGATTGATAAACACCGCGCGCTTAGGTTTTTTGGAGATCGCCTCCGCGTAGCGCTCGGAAAACCCGCCGACGACGATGGCATTCTCGCCACCGCGGCGCGCGGCATATTCCGCGGGCAGAAGAATCTCGGCGCACCATTTTCTCGCGACGAACTTTTTTAGCAACCGTCCCAGCGGTGAACTCGACACGCCGTCATAGATGATAATGGGCTTTTTCGGCCGAGCGATCATCTGGCGCACCGTGCGCGCGGCCTCGCCGAGCATGCGGGCGCCGAAGGCGCAATACGTCATCGCATCGACGATCTCGCCGACGGTGGCGGATTGTTTCAAGTCCAGGGATTTAAGTTCTTCGAATTGCAAGCGAAAGGACGCCCGTTCTTAGGGGGTCTCTTATGTCGTAACACGGCGATACTCTCCGGTCAATTTATCGGAGGGGATTTCGGTTCAAATTTCAAGGTGTTTCGGAGACCGGACTCCGAGTTCGGGCCTGATACGTTGAACCTTGAACATTGAACGTTGAACCGGCGGCCGTGCCATCAGCCATGGACAAAGTTTTTTAGATGTCATAATAAAAGGACAATGCAACTGAAAGCGAGGGTACGCTTATGAGCACGGCCGCTACAGGTTACACGCCGGAATCCGTTCTTGGCGGCGAGAAAATCATCTCCGCCGATTCCCATATCATGGAGCCCGACGATCTATGGACAAAGGCCCTTCCCCAATCCTTGAAGAGTAAGTATCCCGATTTTCCCAAACGCAACTCGCCCGGCGAGAAGACCGGCGGTTGGGATCCCAAGGCGCGCATCGGTGAGATGGAAGTCGACGGCGTCACCGCCGAAGTGCTTTATCCCACCCTGGGATTGCGCCTTTTTGCCATCGAAGATCCGGAACTCCAGGAAGCCTGTTTTCAAATCGCCAACGATTGGATGATCGAATATTGCAAGGTGACTCCAGGGCGCCTGATCGGAATTCCGATGATTTCGCTTTACAACATCAAGAATGCCGTCAAAGAGCTGGAGCGCTGTAAAAAGGCCGGGCTCGTCGGCTGTTTGATCTGGCAGGTGCCGCCGGAACACTTAAGATTCACCAGCGATTACTACGATCCGTTCTGGGAAGCCGCGGCTAATATGAACATGCCGGTCAACCTGCACATCCTCACCGGTTTCAATTACAGCCGCTTCGAGCGCAAGGGGCTAGACACGTACAGAACCGCGGTCAACGACAAGCTCAATGACGCGGCGAATACTCTATTCGACATTGTTTTCAGCGGCGTGCTGGCGCGCTTTCCTAAATTGAAAATAGTCTACGTCGAAAACGAATGCGCCTGGCTGCCCTTCTACACCCACGAGTGGGACAAATATTATGTTCGCTTCAAGAACAAAGTGCCGCTGCCGTTCATGAAGAAACTGCCCGGCGAATATGTGAACGAGCAGGTGTACGCGACTTTTTTTAGCGACCCCAGCGGCGGCTTGCTGATGAACCGCTACGGCCAAGACACTTTCATGTGGTCCAATGACTATCCCCACGCCGCCTCCACCTGGCCGCACTCGCGCAAAGTCATAGCCGAAGAACTCGGCCACTTGCCCAAAGACGTGCTGAGGAAGGTCGTGCGCGAAAACGTTATCAAGCTTTACGATTTAAAAATCGACGGCATCAATAACTGACCAATACCCAATGGTTTCACCACGAAGGACACAAAGGGTTCGGATATTTATACTCTTAAACTTCGTGAACTTCGTGCCTTCGTGGTGAATCCCCTCTTCTTGTGCGCTTTGTGGTTAATATCCCCACATCAGCGCCCGTTAGCGGAGGTATGCTATGCCGATCATCGACGCCGATACTCACATTGACGAGACCGAAGCGACTTGGGAATACCTGCGGGAGTACGAACAGGAGTTTAAACCGATCACGCAGTACCCCAGCCGCGTCGATCCAAAACGGCCGCCGACG
>DASWHT010000153.1:0-5600 GCA_036398075.1 Binatia bacterium
CGAGGTCAAGGCGCTGCAAGATTACGGGGTGGCGGCGAATTAATTGAGAAGAGTTCAAGCCGTTCAACCGCTGCGCTCCGTTCAAAACGTTCAAACCGTTAAGAACTCCGAAAACGATTTGAACGGCTTGAACGATTTGAACGTTTTGAACGAGTTCTTAAGGTAAAGCGATTGAGCGTGTTCGAATACTATGGCGTTTTCTCCGCAGCCTGCTAGGCCGCCTCCTGGGGAAGTTCAAACCGTCAGCCAGTGCCTGCGCGCGCTGGAGCAACCGCTCCGTTTTCTTAAAGGCATTGGCCCGAAACGCGCCGAGGATCTCGAGGGCATCGGCCTCGCCACGGTCGAAGATCTCCTTTATCACCTGCCGTTTCGCTATGACGACCGGCGCGGTATCAAGCGAATTTGTGACGCCGTGCCCGGCGCCCTTTTGACCTCTATCGGGCGGCTTTCGAAACTAAAAAAACACTTTAATCCGCGCCGGCGCGGGCAAATGCTTAGCGCGATGTTAAGCGACGACACCGGTGTTTTAAGCCTCTTTTGGTATCGCGCGCCGGGTTATCTCGTCGGGCGTTTGCCCGAAGGTGCGCGGCTTTTAGTCCACGGTAAGGTTGAATCTGATTCCCGCGGCGCAAAGCGCATCGTTCACCCGGAATGCGATGTTCTGGATGAAGACGGCGCCGGCGAGCTGGAAAAGATCCTGCCCGTTTACTTGCATCCTGCCGGTGTCTCTTTGTCTTTACTGCGAAAATGGATCGCTCTTGCGCTGGCTGAGTATGGACCGTGCTTGCCGAGTCTTTTGCCGTTGGCCACCAGTGAACGCCAGGGCCTGTTACCCATATCGGCGGCATTGTCCGAACTGCACCGACCGCCACCGCCGTGGCATATTGCGGCGCTCAATGCTTTCGCCGCCAACGCGCATCGCAGCATTATTTTCGACGAGCTTTTCTACCTACAGCTTGGCTTGGCGCTGAGAAAGCGCGGCCGAGCCACGGCCGAAGGCGTGCAATTGCGTTCGCCAAGGCGTGACCTCGGAGCGGCGATGCGCGGGTTGTTGCCCTTCACGCTCACCGGCGCGCAGGAGCGCGTATTACGTGAAATCCAGCAGAATATGAACTCGTCGCGCGCCATGCAGCGGCTGGTCCAAGGTGACGTCGGCGCCGGCAAGACGATGGTGGCGTGGTTCGCTTCTTTGCGTGTCATCGAAGGCGGTTACCAGGCTGTCTGGATGGCGCCCACGGAGCTCTTGGCGGAACAACATTTCCGCAACATCGCGGGCTTTGCCAAAGCCTTGACGATCAACGCGGCGCTGCTCACCGGCTCGATAAATGCCACGGCCAGGAAATCTATATTGGGCCGCGTCGAGAGCGGTGAGATTCAGTTTCTTGTCGGCACCCATGCTTTGATCCAGGAGGGTGTGCGCGTGCCGCGCCTGGGGCTGGGCGTCATCGACGAGCAACATCGTTTCGGCGTGGTCCAGAGGCTTTCGCTAAAGCGCTTGCTGGCGCCGGATGGCAAATCTGTTGCCGGGGCGGAGGAGCCCCACATGCTGCTCATGAGCGCCACGCCGATTCCGCGCAGCCTCGCCATGGTGCTGTACGGCGATCTTGATGTTTCGCTTCTTGACGAGTTGCCTCCAGGACGAACGCCGATCCGCACCAAGGTCTTTTATCCCAAGGAGCGCCGCGCGGTTTATGAGACTGTCGCGCGCGAGCTGCGCCAGAAGCATCAAGCGTTCATTATTTATCCCCTGGTCGAAGCGAGCGAAGAGCTAACGCAGGTGCGCGATGCCTCTCAGATGGCGCAAAAGATGCGCGAGGGGGTCTTCAAAGAATTCGGCGTCGGTCTGGTGCATGGAAAAATGGCCAACGATGAGCGTGACGAGGTCATGCGGTCGTTCAGGGACGGCGCCATCGGAGTCTTGGTTGCCACTACCGTAGTTGAAGTGGGCATCGATATCCCCAATGCGACGGTGATGGTCGTCGAACACGCCGAGAGATTCGGCCTATCGCAGTTGCATCAGTTGCGCGGCCGGGTGGGGCGCGGCAGCGCGCCGGGCACGTGCCTGCTCATCAATCGCGCGCCGCAAAATCCGCTGGCGGCGGAGAGACTGAGCGTGATGGAACGAGAATACGATGGCTTCAAAATCGCGGAGGCCGATCTGCGGCTGCGCGGCCCAGGGGAATTTCTCGGCACCCGCCAGTCCGGCATGGGCGATTTTCGCCTCGCCAATCTGGCGCGCGACACGGAAATCCTCATCGAAGCGCGCCGCGAAGCGCAGCTCTACTTGGAAAAAGATCCTGATCTAACAACTCCGCAATCCGCCGGCCTGCGCGAAGTGTTAATCCATCGCTGGGGCAAACGCTTGCAACTAGGCGCGGTGGGATAGGGGGGATTAGATCACGCTAAATTTCTGATTGCGCGCGGGAAAACCGGGTGATATTTTTTCGCCCAGGGTAAGGGAAGATCAATTAGGAGACAAACCGATGGCAAAGATATCAGATCCCTGGGATCACCACGACTGGAGCTCGCGAAAATACGTATCCCAGTGGGCGGAGCGGCAGGATGAACGGGAGGCCGATCGCGAGGCTATTTTTCGATTGATGACGAAAATCCCGCGCTATGAACAAGCGGCGCCGATCAAAATTCTCGATCTCGGCGCGGGCTATGGGGCGCTAGCCCGGTTTCTATTGAGTCATTTTTCCAATGCCACCGCCGTGTGTCAGGATGGCTCGGAGGAGATGGTCAAGCTGGGTCGCCAGCGCATGAAAGAATTCAAAGGACGCGTCAAGTACGTACTCTGTGATTTTAGCAAGCCCGGCTGGAGCCGGAAAATCAAAGGCTCTTTTGACTCCGTAGTATCTTCGATCGCGATCCATAACGTCCGCTTGCCGGACACCATTCGGGCGATCTATGGCGAAACTTTTTCACTGGTGAAAAGCGGCGGTTGTTTCCTGAACTTCGATCGCATGACGCCCTCCCAGCAGGACCAGCTCCAATGGATTAAAGAAGCGGGGTTTGAGAATGTGCAATGCTTCTGGGACGGAGGCAGAAGAGCTCTCGTGGGCGGGTTCAAAAAATAGCCTGGGCAATTTATCGAGACGGGGTCGTAATCACCGCTTCATCCGAATAACCGGAACTTCCCTTGCTGTTGGTTGCCCTTACCCGGTAAATGTAGGTTTGATTCCTGGCAGCCGTGTTGTCAACGTAGCTGGTGACATTGGCGCCAACGGTACCTACCGTTTGCCAAGCTCCCTTACAAGACGCGCTGGTCTTTTCGTCTTGTGGCGCGGTGCTAACTTCGTCGCATCGCTCTATGACGAAGTTGCTTTCGTTGTTCGCGTTGTCGGACCAGTCAAGATGAACGGGATAAACTTGCGGATTACTAGGCGTTGACTCCGTCGTTCTCGTCCGGGTATCCACGGAACCGCAGGTCTCAATCCGGTGCCCATCACGAGCCCGGTAGGCAGTGCAGGTTGGCGCGGAGTCGCTCGATAGCAGCGCCATTGCGTTGCATGCCATTACGCCGAGAATGGAGCACTGCTCTGAAGACTGGAAGTTTGAAGGGGCGGAGGCCGCGCCGGCCGGATTACTTTGTGGCTGAGTCGAGCACGCCGACAGCACACCCACCAAGGCCGCGGCCTGGGCAAATTTTTCACCGGTGATTTTCACGGCATCGATCAAGTAGGGGACTCACTGCGGAGGCGCGAAAATGACCGCTCTGCGCGGGTTCCAATCGTTCCAAACGTTCTAGTCGTTCAAGACGTTTGACGTTGGCACTCCCCTGCAGGCACTAAGGAAAACAAGTGTTCTACCTTTTCTTATTAAAAACTTTGTGTCCTTTGCGTTCTTTGCGGTTAAATCTCTTCTGCCTGCCAGTTTTAGCTTTCCAGCTTTGCATACTCGCAGCGCGGGCAGACGGCGGGGGACATTGATGCCAAGACCGGCCAGCCGCATTCGGCGCAATTTATGACCGGCTCACCCAGCATGCCACGCACCATCGTGCCGCAGCGTCTGCCGCCGCAGGGACCCGTGCCGACGCCGGTGCGTTTGCGGACCTGCTCGAAGGTCTTGGCCCCTGCTTGGATGGCTTTGAGCACGGCACCTTTGCGGATTTTGTTGCAGAGACAGGCGGGTTTGAAATTTTCGATGACCGACTGCGCTCTGGCTTTTTGTTCCAGCTCGTCGATGGCGTCCTCCCGGGACTGCTTTCTCCCCTGAGTGTAACACACGCGGAAACGAATTACTTCTCGGCGACGATGAGGGACGAGGTCAACGGCGGCGGCAGATCGATCTGCTGGACTTGTTTTAAGCCGGCGCTTTCAAGCCAGGCTTTTACATCTTCGAAAGAATAGCAGCGGCCGGACGCCGTCGTGAGCAGCATCAAGAGCGAGAAAATCGCACCCACCGCCGGGTAGGCCCGGCTGTCGCCGAGTATATGGTCTTTGATGATGATCCTGCCGCGGGGCGGCAAATTGCCGGCAAGTTTGGTCATGAGCTTGAGGTTCTCTTCATTTCCTTCGCCGTGGATGATGTTCGATAGAAAAATCACGTCATAGGTTCCCGGGATGGAATCTTTGCGATAATCGCCGGCAATGAGCTCGATTCGCTCCGCCATCGCTGCTTCGTTGACGTAGCGCTCGGTGATTTTCAACGTTGCCGGCAAATCGAAGACTGTGGCGCGGAGGGTCGGAACCTTCCTGCACAGCGCGATGGGGTAGGTCGCCGGACCCGAGCCGATGTCGAGCAGTGTTTTGACATTGGTCCAATCGAGGGCGTTTGCCAGAACCCCGGCGTCGCCGCGCGCTTTGACCAGTGAGTCCATGGCGTTAATGAAAATCGCGGTTTCTTTCGGATCGTCTTGGTACATATTGGGCGGACGTGCCGGTCGGCCGCTACGGATCGCTTCCGGCAGCCGCTCCCAGCATGGCCAGAGGGAGGCATCGAAGCGAATCATGGCGCCGACATATTGCGGCGAACTTTGCAGCAGATGCCGCACGGCGACGTCCGTCAAAGAAAAAGCATCTGATTCTTTGACCAGCAGCTGGAGCGACGCAAGCGCATTGAGCAACAGCTCTGCGGCTCGCGGATCCAGCTTGAGAGCCGCCGCTATCGTCTCGGCGCCCAGGGGAGAAGCTTCCAACGCATCGAAGATGCCCATTTCCACGGCGCTCTGGACGATGCGCGCCTCGACGTGACCGCTCGCCAGGCCCATGAGTTGGGAAAAGTTCATATCAAGTATAGTCGAGCGGAGTGATGGAGTATTGGAGTACTGGAGTATTGGGACTCGAGCCCATCACTCCACCACTCCACCACTCCAGCACTCCAGTCCCTGCGGGATAACCGAGCGCGAAGAGGCATATGAGTCTTTTTTAGCAACCTGTTAGTACTACTATGTCATAACCCGCCGTCCGCCCTTCGACAAGCTCAGGACGAACGGCTATGTGACCGAATTTCGATGCGTTGTCGTCCGTTCGTGGTGAGCCTGTCGAACCATGAACGGACTTCTGACACAGTAGTATTAACTGGGCACGGAGGTGAAGCGTGTTAGAGCAAGAAGTCTTACCGCTCGGTTTGACTTTTGACGATGTCCTGTTGATTCC
>DASWHT010000154.1:0-4746 GCA_036398075.1 Binatia bacterium
TGTCGCCATCGGCGGCGGTTTGTGCGCCCTGGCTGGGATTATTTTCGCGCGCCAATTACCGCGGCTTCGAGAGGCGGCAAAACCGATCTTGGCCGCCCGTGGCATCAGCGTGGAGCCGGCCGCCACCCAGACCCGCTAAACGCTTACTCTCTCTACGTAGCCACAAAACTGTCGGGAAAGTTAATGGAGTTAGGCAAGTCTGACACCGAGTCCGATTTTTCGATTAGGCTTTGCCTTTCGTATCCTCGTTTTTCCGTGGTTCCTCGAAACCGATTAGGATCCAACCAAAGCTGGCGAGCGCGAGGAATCCTGTCAAGAACATCCATCCGTTTGGATACAATCTAACCGTCCAGATCAAGAACAATGGCAAGCACACGATCCCAAGAATGAATACCGTGCGGTTCTTGATTGCAGGCAGTAGGCCGAAGCGGCCAACCTCTCTAGTGTAAATTGCGCGCGCTGCAGCACTGACCTGATCCTGCACCACGTTCTGCAGTGGATGCTCTGTGTCCTTCATGAGTTTCAGTATCTCCAAGTCCGTCTTCAAGCCGGCTTTGGTGCTCTGCTTTAATTTGGGAACCAACCAGATCGAGGAGACGGCAGACAGGAGTATACCCAAGCCTTTGAGGATCATCTCGAGTACACGCTCGTCCCACTTGGGATCCTTGGCCACCGCATCCAGTACGGAGTATCCAGCGAGGGGGAGAATCAGCAGGAGAGTAGGCCACTGGATAACCTTTCTTAACGCACTCACGACATCTCCTCCTTCGACGTTTCGAATATTCCTAACGACTAAGCGAGCCGCCGTAAGAGTCGACAAATGCCCCTCGGCCTAGCTCGGGAGACGGCTCTAACAATCAAATCTGAATCGGTTGCAATATCCGTCAGCCGCTTTTACTTGTCAACGTTTTGCTTCCCGCTAAACACCGCCAGGGCCGGCGTGAACGCCCCCTGCCTTAACGGACACATTAAAAGGGGCCAAGAATTGGAAATGCCTGTGTACGGCGCTTTAGGAGCGATTCGACTCATCTGGACTTCGGGTCCAAGCGATCGCGGAGCCCGTTGCCCAGAGTATTGAAGGCGAGAATGGTGAGAAATATCGCCGCGGCCGGAAAGAAGATCACATGGGGATAGGCGCGCATGGCGCGCCAGCCGTCTTGCGCCAGCGTTCCCCAGCTGGTGCCCCAGTCGCTATAGGGATCGTTGATGCCAAGGCCAATAAAGCTAACTGTGGATTCGGCGAGAATGGCTCCGGGAATACTATAGGTCAGAGTGACGATGATCGGGCCCATGATGTTCGGCAAGATATGGCGCAGCAGGATCCTTCCCTTCGATGCGCCAACGGCCCTGGCGCCTTCGACGAAGAGAAATTCCTTCGCTTGCAACACCTGGCCGCGCGTGATGCGCGCGAAGCGTACCCAGGAGACCAGCCCCAGGGCCACTAACAATCCGCCGATATTGCGTCCGAACAAGAGCGACAACAGAATAAAGATCAGCATATCGGGCAGTCCGTAGAAGACGTCGACCACGCGCATCATAAAGCGGTCGAGACGCCCGCCTTTGAAGCCCGACATGAGTCCATAGGCCGTGCCGATGAAAAGGGCGATGAAGCCGGTGCCGAGACCGACGGACATGGAAACGCGCGCGCCGTAGAGAATTCGCGTGAACAAATCGCGCCCCAAGCCATCGGTACCCATCCAGTGCGCCCAGCCCGGCGCCTCCAGCAGGCGTCCTTCTTGCAGCCCGCCCGCCGGGTAGGGAGAGAGCCACGGCGCCAGCGCGGCGCTCACTGCGACGATGAAAACGAAAGCCAGGCTCACGGTGAGCCATGGCTCGGTGCGATTGACCTTTATTTTCTGGATTCCCTTTGTCACGCTATCTCTATCCAGCTTGCCAGAACCTTCGGGAGAACTGTTCAACGTTCAAGGTTCAATGTTCAAGGTTTCGAATGTGGGCGCGATGAATCGCGCCCCTACATTAATCATCCCGGAACGGAGCGCCGCAGGCGCGACACTTTGAACGTTGAACCTTGAACCGAGCGCCGCCGGCGCTCACTCGGTCCTCACCCGCGGATCGATCAGGCCGTAAAGCATGTCCACGACAACGTTGGCCAAGAATAGCAGCGCCGTGTAGACGAGCGTGACGCCCATGACCAGCGGATAATCCCGGTCCGTCACCGCCGTGATGAAAAACCGCCCCATGCCCGGGATGGCGAAAACGTATTCCACCACGAAGGAGCCGGTGAGAAGCGTCGCCGTGAGCGGCCCCATCACGGTGAGCACGGGAATTAGAGAGTGGGCGAGGGCATGCTTCAGTACTACCACGCTTTCTTTTAACCCCTTTGCTCTTGCCGCGCTGATGAAATCCTCGCCGAGGGTATCGATGAGCGACGAGCGCAGGAGCGCGGCGAGATACGCCGCGGGCGCGGCGCCCAAAGTAATCGACGGCAAAATCACGCTGCTCCAGTGGTCCCACCGTCCCGCTTGCAGCCAACCCAACTGCAATGCGACGGACCAGATCAACAGCGCGGCGAGGACGAAATGAGGCACCGAGATCCCCAGGGTCGAAAAAAACATCGCGCAACGGTCTATCGCACCGGCGCGGTGGTAAGCGGCAAGGATGCCGGTGGGGAACGCAATCAGCACCGCGAATGCGAGCGCGAGAGCGCCTAACAGCGCTGACGTCGGCAGAGTCTCCGCGACGACGTCGTTGACGCCGCGGTCAATATATTTATACGACGGTCCAAGATCGCCGCGCAGGATTCCCGTCAAGTAACGAACATACTGGCTCGGCAGAGGCTCGTCGAGATGATACTTGGCTTCGATATTGGCCAGCACTTCGGGGGGAAGTTGGCGCTCGCGGTCGAAGGGTCCGCCCGGCGCGAGCCGCAGCAGGACAAACGTGAACGTGGCGACGGCCCAGAGTACGATGATGCCGTGAACGGAACGCCTCAACAGGAAAAAGGTCATTGGCGTTTTTCAAGCGCGAGAGAGAAATCGTCCTTCTGAACATGAATTTGGCGGCAATCTTTTCGTTGGCTCAGCTCGTGGACCAAAGTGAGCAGGGGATTTCCGGCATCGCAGTACGCCTTTGGCGCTCCGGCCGTGTGCATCGCCTCGACATCTTCATTGCCGGCCACGTAGCGCATCAAAAGTTCATCGTCGCCGAGACTCGGCCCGCCGAGCTTGTTGCGGACTTCTTCGAGGGACGGCTGCGCCGGCTGCCAGCCGGCAAACTCTTTGGCGCGCGGGCGGTTGAGAATCCTGTCTTTAACGTTGCCGTCCACTTCGGATGCGGCTTCTTCGCCCCACAGGCCGGTGACATATTGGATCACCTGATCGGTGACCTGGATATAGCGCTCCCCCTTGATGACGTTGATGGCCGCCTGGCTGCCGACGAATTGCGAGAAGGGTGTCACCATGATCGGATAACCTAAATCCTTCCGCACCTGGATCGCTTCTTCGAGAACTTCCGGCAGGCGGTCGAGCAGGCCGAGGTTTTTCAGCTGAAAACGCAGATTGGAAATCATGCCGCCGGGCACCTGATGAACATATTGGCTGTAGTCGTATTCCACGGGCTCGCCGATGGGAAGGCTCGCGCGTTTGGCGAAAAAGGTCAGATCCCGCGCGATTGACTTGAGGTTCCGCTCGTCAATGACCGGTGCGTAGCCCAGGGCGCGCGAATTTTGCGCGACATTGAACACCGACGGATTCGACGAGGCGTTGGCCAGCGGCGGCACGGAGACGTCGATCAATTCCACGCCCAGCTTGATCGCTTCGATGGCGCAAATCGGCCCGAGACCGGTGGTGCAATGAACATGCAGCTCGATGGGCACGCCCGGAGCTTCCGTCTGGATGACTTTGATCAATGCGCCGGTGCGTTCCGGCGTGAGCAAACCGCCCGGATCTTTGAGACAGATATAGTCGGGTTTGAGGGCGGCGGCCTCGCGCGCTTTGCGGGCATAGTAGTCGTCGGTGTGTTTGGGCGATACGGAATAGATCTGATTGAGGATCGTGGTAAGGCCGACTCTCTTGGCTCGCGCCACGGATTTCTTCCAGCCCGCGGGATCGTTGGCCGGATCGGAAATACGCAACTGGCGCATGCCGTTGGCGATCATTCGCTCGAACCAGAGATCGACGACGGAGTCCGGCGCCAATTCAAAAGCGCTGATGCGCTCGGCGCCGATGGCACGAAGCGGGGTCTTGGTTATTTTCTTGGCGACCTGGCGCATGCGCTCGAAGGGATCTTCGCGCAGCTCGCGCACGCATTTCTTGATATGGCTGGAGGCGATGAGCTCGATGGCCTGAAAGCCGGCGTTGTCGATGCGATCGGCGACCGCGAGCATCATGCCGGTGCGCATGTTCTCGGCCCAGAGGCTCGCCTGGCCATCGCGCAGGGTCGTATCGACGAACTTAACCTGGCTCATGAATCAGAGTTTCGGATTATTTAACCGCAAAGAACGCAAAGGACGCATAGAAGAATGGACTCACCACGAAGGCTTCTAACATCTTTGATTCGAAAACTCTTTGTCGCCTCTATGCTCTTTCTGGTTAAACTAACTTCTTTCCACTTTGCGCACTTTGTGGTTAATTCTCTTTCTATCCGCATTGCGCCGCTGAGTAGTCTTCGAGCTTTTTTTCCAGCCAGCGCGTGTTCACATTGCCCGCTAGGTAATCCGGATCGGCGATGACGGTTTGTAAAAACGGTATAAGGGTATCGATGCCGCTGACGCGGAAGTTCGCCAAC
>DASWHT010000155.1:0-10344 GCA_036398075.1 Binatia bacterium
CTCTTTCGCTTCAGTAAACGATTTCCCCATGAGCCTCTTGACCGGGTCGTCGGTCCGTTTCGGCGGTTGCGTGACGCGCCACCAATCCGGCAAATCATAAATTCCGTAAACGCCCACAACGGCGCGAATCCGTGCCGCGGTGGCTTCATGCAGCGATAGCATCGCCGCCATATGAGCACCCGCCGAGTCGCCGATGGTTGCCAACTTAGCGGTGTCGACGTTTAGCGACGCCGCTTGGGTATTCAACCAATCAAAAGCGCGGCACACGTCCTCCCAGACGCCCGGCCATGCCGGACTTATCTGACTCGACAATCGATAATCCACCGCCACGACGGCATAGCCTCGCTGCGCCAGCCATGGCCCCCAACTCTTGTATTGCCGCTGCGAACCGCGTAACCACGCGCCGCCGTGCAAACAGACCAATGCCGGATGCAGCCCTTTGCCGGTGGGCAAATAGAGATCGGCACAAAGATTTCCCGTCGGCCCGCCGCCATACGGTACATCGAGGCGGATATCCAAATGTGCGGGTTCACTATTGCTCATGTGACTCGCCTTTCGTTGCTCTCTTTTTTCTTGGCGACCTTGGTATCGAGGAGCTGCCAGCCAGTCGTTCCTCCAGCTCACGACGCCCTTACTCGTAGCACCGTAACTCTCCGCGAGCAATCGAATACGACCCGCCGAATTGACAGTCCGAAAGCGCGCGTAATATACCGGGCATGGAGGTACTCGACATGTCATCCAACGGTTCCAAATCGGCAAAAGTCCGCGCCCGGCTCAATCATCCGGTCATCGACACCGACGATCACACCGTCGAGCTGACGCCGGTTTTCTTCGACTACATCAAAAAGATCGGCGGCGCCGCCATGCTCGACCGCTACAAAAAGGCGATCGCCAGCCGGGCCAACAATCGCTGGATGGAGCTGTCGGACGAAGAGCGACGCTATACGCGCGCGACTTGCCCGCCCTGGTGGGCGCGCCCGGCGAATACTTAGGGTCAGGTCTTTACTTTTGCTTTTTGGCGCCACGTGAAAAATATTCGGAGTGGCGGCTGGATATCTAAACAAACTTTCGATCAATCGCTTCGGCCGCATAGTTCGATGAGTCACAACTTTCCTGCGGCTCGTCGGTTTAGTCCACCACGTCTTATCGAAGTTCCGCGTCTTGAGATTTCAACGTTGAAAATTGAACGCGGAACTTTGGACGGTTCAATACTGCTGCCACTCCCTTCGACCATGCTCAGGGAGAACGGAACGGCGAATTGAATTGCTGTGTCTAGCTTCGTTCTGCGAATAAATTATAAAGCCAGCCGAAGAGGAGGCCGGCCAGCGCTCCGGCAAGGAGCGAATAGAGAGTGCCGACGACAATGCCTATCGGTAGGCTCACTGGGTCGTAGCCGGGATAGAGGGAAGTTAGCAATGCGAGGTAGGCGCCGCCGTAGGGACGCAAGACGAGATTCATCAGTGAGATCAAAAGAAAGCCGATGGCTTTGAAAAGAGCGCCGGCAATGATCATGGATTTGAGCGATAGCTTCATTGTTTACCACCCAAGCGTTCCCATATAACCGATCGAGCGATAAAGCCAGCGCACTGGCTTTATCTCCATTCTTCATTGCCGCCGACGTGGGAATGGTCAACATGTGGTCAGACATAACAGTCGATTCTGTTGAAAAACCCTAGGAATGCTTCGACTAGGCTCATACTTCGACAAGCTCAGTAGAACGGAAAATCTCCAATGATTTCAATCGCTCCTCCGTTCCGTTTGTTTCGCTTCAACCCTTTTGAAAAAAATCGGAATTTGCTAAGGAGGAGAAAATATTTGCTTCATGTGATTTACACTTAAGCGCAACGACTTTGGAAAAGGAAGGACAGGCGATGCTCACACAGGAAAATTTTAGCTCGGTGATTGACGAGGTTATGCACGGAGCGATCGATATGCATGTTCACTTCGGGCCGGATATGCCTCCGACGGGTGATCTTGGGGTGGCCCGCCGATTGGATGGGTTGGGCACGGCACGTCAGGCCAGAGATGCGGGAATGCGCGCCATCGTCATCAAGAGCCATCATTGGCCCACCGGAGCTTTGGCTCGCACCATTCAGCCTCTTGTCCCCGAGTTGGCGCTCTTCGGGACGGTCGTTCTCAATTATTCCATCGGCGGACTGAACCCGTTCGCCGTCGAGGTTGGAGCGAAAATCGGCTGCAAAGTTCTTTTTGCCCCAACTTGGAACGCCCTTCATCACGCTTCTGGACGTCGCGGTGGCTCTGCGGCCCGTACTCCGGTAGGTCTTCGGGGCCGTCCGGGGATCGCCATAATAGATGAACGCGGTCAGTTGCTGTCAGAGATGCACGAAATTCTTGACATCGCGAAAGCCAACGACATGGTAGTCGCAACCGGCCATGTTTCCCCCGAAGAGCACTTGGTGCTTGTGGCGGAAGCGCACCGGCGCGGTATCCAGAGAGTGGTCATCAGCCATGTGCGTGACGAAATCTCTCTGGAAGATCGTAAACGCATGGCGAAGCAGGGAGCTGCCGTCGAACTAGTCTATCGCGCCGGCCAGGACGCAAGGCCGCTCATCGAAGCGGCGCGTGAGGTCGGCGTGCAGCACTGCGCCATGACGGTAGACGGCGGCCAGGCTTTTGGCCCGGTCCCCGCCGAGGCTTTCCGAGCTTTCGTCGGGCAGCTGCTATTTCATGGGATGCGCCCGGAAGAAGTGAAGATGATGGCTCAGACAGTTCCGGCGCGGGTGTTGGGCCTCGAATCGGGCATGTAATGACTGGGGCGGATTAACGGGTCAGGGAATCTGTGTGCTACGAGCCTTTGGATTTATCCTGACGCCTCTCCCCTGAGTGTCACATCCCACCAGATTCGGAATACTGGAAAGTGAGAGTTATTTGGCCATAAATAGGCGGGGAGAACCCAGCTCCTCGCAATGATTTTGTAAGTGAAGAAACCATGGAGCAATCACAAAGGCCGCGGCTAAGCCGGTTGGCGCTGTTCCTCACCTTTTCCCGGGTTAGCCTGTCCAGTTTCGGCGGCGCGATGTTCTGGGCGCGGCGCGGGCTGGTCGAGCAACAGCGCTGGCTCACGGAGCGGGAGTTTGTCGACTTGTTAACGCTCGGACAACTCCTGCCCGGGCCCAACGTACTCAATCTGACGGTGATGGTCGGCTATCGTTTCGCCGGCTGGACGGGCGCCGCAGCGGCGGTCGCCGGGTTCTTGGGATGGCCCTGCCTTGTGGTCATCGGCATGGGCGTGCTCTACCAGCATTACGGCGCCCTGCCGCAGGTGCAGCGCGCGCTCGCCGGCATGTCCATCGTGGCGGCGGGGCTGCTGCTCGCCACCGTCATCAAGTTGGCGATGGTGTTGCCGCGGCGGTGGTGGCCGTGGCTGTTGGGCATGCTGGCCTTTGTAGGCGTCGGCGTCATGCGCTGGCCGCTCCTGTGGGTCATGGGCGCTCTCGCGCCCTGGGCCGTCTTTTCGGCCTGGAAAGAGGAGGAGTGATGGACCGCCTGGACCTCGGCGCGCTGTTTCTGCATATGTTGGCCCTCTGGTTCGTGGCGATCGGTGGTCCCTCGACGATCCTGCCGGATATCCACCGCTACGTCGTGGAGGTGCGCCACCTGATGACGAGCGCGCAGTTTGCCGAGATCTACACGTTGGCGCAGGTGGCGCCCGGTCCCAACGCCATGTACGTCACGCTTATCGGCTGGCACCTGGCGGGGTGGGCGGGCGCCGCGGCGACCACGATCCCGCTGCTGGTGCCGGCTACCACGCTAACGCTGCTTGTCGGACACTTCAACGAGCGCTATCCCAATGCGCCGGTCGGCCGCGCCATCCGTCGCGGCTTGGCGCCAATTACGATTGGACTGAGTTTCGCGAGCGCGACGATCCTGATGCGCGCGGTGAACCACGACTGGCGAGCGTACCTGCTCACGCTGCTCACCGTAGCGCTCGTCCTGCGCAAGTCATGGAACCCACTATGGCTACTCGCGGCCGGCGCGCTGGCGGGCATGGTCGGCCTCGTCTGAGCACCGATTCTCGCCCCAGCTGGTCGAATAATTAAAGGCTAAAGCTTGGCTTTCTCATTCGCTCGTGAAAAACTCGAAGCAGTCGAACTGACACCAACCGATCGATTAATAAACGGTCAAATTAGGCAGGAGGGAGAACCATGGCGATCGAACTTTATTGGGGCAGCGGCAGTCCCTTCGCTTGGCGGATTATGTTGACATTGGAAGTGAAAGGGCTGGCGTATGAATCCAAGCTCTTGGAGTTTTCCAAAGGCGAAAACAAAGCGCCGGCGTATCTTCAGCTCAACCCGCGCGGGAAGGTTCCCACTCTCAAAGATGGAGATTTCGTCATCTACGAGTCGCTCGCAATCATGAGTTACCTCGATCGCAAGTACCCCGATCCGCCGCTCTTCGGCAAAACGCCCGAGGAAACCGGTCTAATTTGGCGCGCGCTCGCCGAATGTGAAGCCTATGTCGTGAGCGCCGGCGACAAAGTCGTTCGGCCGATTTTCTTTGGCAAAGGATTGGACAACGTAGAAGAGATCCAACAGGCCGCGCAAACGCTTCGCCACGAGCTTAAGGCGATCGACGCGCGCTTGGCCGGTTCGCATTGGCTGGTCGGCGATAAGATTTCCGCCGCCGACATCGGCGTATTTCCATTGGTCCAATTGATCTTGCGCGCAGCGTCCAAGGAAGCCGCCCAGCCGTTCAATTTAGGCTTGCTCCCGCTTGCGCAAACCTTTCCCAGCGTCGCCGGATGGGTGCAGCGCATCGAAGCGCTGCCAAATTACCAGCGCACTTTCCCGCCGCATTGGAGACAATAACGCCGTGTCGATGCTGCGACTCAAAAAATAGCAATTAGGGGCCGCCGCTGCTGCCCGGCGGCGGTTTGCTGCGCGCCGGTCCACGCGTTTTTAATGTGCGGCGGGTATTTTGAGGATTCTTCCCGGTCCGATTTCCTGGTTGAGCTCCACCTGATTAAAGATCGCTACGTCGTCAGGCGTGAACGGCGCGGGCAAGCTCCTGGGAATCAAATCGCGAAATGGCGCCGGTCGGGAGACAGGTTGCAGGTCCAACCGAACCGGCTGTCTGTTCAAGATGCGAGAATCTCGGACTTCGCCGAAGCCCTGCATCGATTGCAGAAATTGGCTACGAAAAACTCCGAACGCCTGAGGCGCGGTGTATCCGACAAAATGATAGACGCTGCCGCGGTATTCGATAAAGTAAGCCATGACCCTGACGACCTGGCCGTTCTGCTTCTGCGCATCCGCGAGGACGACGAATGCCGGGAAGCCGTCGGACCGCATCGGGCCGCGTTCGATGACTCTCAGTCCCGGCTGGTTGAGGAATCTGGCAGCGGCAGACTCCGGCGATTTATCGGCGCTCGAAGTAAAGCCCAAGACCGCGCGGTTCTGGCTTTCGACCATCATGACCTGCGTGGGTTGGTTGATGACTTTGAAACCACGCGGCACGGGAAAGCGAAAGCGCAAAGCCGGGTGATAGAAGACGTTGGCCTCGACGAACCCCTGGCGCGGATCTTCGCCGAGGACCAGGCTGTCAATCCCATTCAGGTAGCGCGAATCAGCCGGGGGCCGCTTGTCCCGAGAGGGTCCTGTCAATTCTCTAATGCGCTGAATACGATCACCCGGATTGGGATGTGTAGCGAGAAAGCTCGGCATCCCTTGTCCTTCTTTTTCCTGAATACGATTGAGGGTCTGAAATAGACCGATCGCCTCGCGCGGGTCATAGCCGGCCGCTGAGCTGTACTCGGCGCCCAATTTATCGGCTTCCAATTCGTCCTCGCGGCTGTAGCGAAGAAAGATCAGTTGCGCGGCCATGCCGCCGAGATTGAGAATATCCTGGGCGGGAAGTCCGAGCCCCTGGCCGAGAAGGGCGCCGCCGAGAAGGAGTCCTTGACCTATTTGTTGCTGCCAGGCCTGGCGCGCCGCATGGCGGGCGGCGACGTGGCCGATCTCGTGCGCCAGGACGGTGGCGAGTTGGTCCTCGTTATTTAAATGGGCGAGCATCCCGCGGGTGACATAGATATATCCGCCGGGAAGGGCCATGGCGTTGATGACCGGACTGTCGAGCACGCCGAAAGTAACCGGAGTCTTGCGTATTTGCTCGTCGATCCCAGGGCGCCGCAGGTGGCTGGTTGCAAGAACGCGGTTGCCGACCTCGATGACATAGCGTGTCGCTTTAGGGTCGCGGTAAACGCCGAACAGAGCGGCGACTTCCTTACTAACTTGCTTGCCGATCTCGGCTTCCTGTTGCCAGGTGAAGCCGAGATAGCGCCGTTCTCCGGTAGCGGGAACGATATCGGTTACGCAACTGTATAAAAGCAGTGTGATTAGGAGAAGCGGTAACGCTCTGAATATGACGTTGGCATTCACAGCAAGTCGAATCCGTGCGGTTTTTAATCGTGACACTACCAGTCTAGCAGAACGAAATCGTAAGGGAATGCGTGATCGAGGAAAAGATCCATGATTGTGTTCGTGACGCGTGAAGCAAGGGAAAGGACGGAGGCTTTGATCATCTGGCGCTTCCAATAATGTTAAGTTAATTTCACCTGATGCGAAAGCCGGATTTACCTATTTTCGAGATCGAGCAGCCGTTGCTCGAAACCCTGACCACGCAGAAGCGGTTGGTTTTATCCGCGCCCACCGGCTCGGGAAAATCAACCCAAGTGCCGCAGCTGCTGCTCGACGGCGGTCTCTTGCAGGGTGGCCGAGTGACGGTCTTGCAGCCGCGCCGGTTGCCCACGCGCATGCTCGCGGCGTGGGTCGCGCAAGCTCGGCAGGTTAAACTCGGCGCCGAGGTGGGCTATCAGATGCGGCTGGACAACGTCACCTCACCGGCGACGCGGATCTGTTACGTGACCGAAGGCGTGCTGCTGCGCCAGATGCTGGCTGATCCCGGCTTAAAGGGCGTTAGCGCGATCGTGTTCGACGAATTTCACGAACGCCATCTCTATGGGGACATCACGCTGGCGCGCGCTCTCGAAATCCAGGAATCGACGCGGCCCGATCTCATCATCCTCGTCATGTCGGCGACGTTGGATGTCGACATGGTTCAGAAGTATCTCCACCCTTGCGCGGTGCTGTCGTCCCAAGGCCGAGCTTACCCTGTCGCCATCGAATATCTGGCCAAACCTGCCGGTGACACCCCGGTCTGGGAGCTTGCCGTCAAAGAACTCCAGCGCCTGGTGCGCCACGAACCCCAAGGCGACGCGCTCATTTTCATGCCCGGAGCGTACGAGATCACGCGCGCCGTGCAGGCGGCGCGCGATGTGCTCGGCCCAGAGTTCGTCGTGTTGCCATTGCACGGCGCATTGCCGCCGAGCGATCAGGACGCGGCGGTGGCCCGATATGACCGGCGCAAAATCGTCGTCGCCACTAACGTCGCGGAAACCTCGCTCACCATCGACGGTGTTCGCCTGGTGATCGACAGCGGTTTGGCGCGTATTCCCCGCCATGACCCCTATCGCGGCATCAACACGTTGCTCGTCGAAAAAATCAGCCGCGCCGCAGCCGACCAGCGCGCCGGCCGCGCCGGACGCACCGCGCCCGGACGCTGCTTGCGTCTATGGACGGCGCATGAACAGAACGCGCGTCCCGCCCAGGAACTCGCCGAAGTGAAACGTCTGGATCTCTCGGAGGTGATCCTCACGCTCAAGGCGAGCGGCTTAAACGACGTGAGGACATTCCGTTGGCTGGAGGCCCCCGATGCGCCGGCGCTGGAACGCGCCGAGAGGCTGCTCACCGATTTGGCAGCCATTGACGGCACGGCGGGTGCCATCACCACACTCGGACGACGCATGCTCGCATTTCCGGCGCACCCGCGTTACGCGCGGATGCTGCTGGCCGCCCACGACTATGGTTGTGTGCGGCCCGTCGCGTTGATCGCCGCCCTGACCCAAGGGCGGGACTTGCTCGTGCGCCGGCAAGCAAAGCAAATTGACGACCCACGCGACGATCTGATCGGTGACGAGAAGGAGTCGGATTTTTTTGTACTGATGCGCGCCTGGCGCTATGCCGAGCGCGCCGGATATCAAATTGAGCGCTGCCGCCGGCTCGGCGTTCATGCGCAGGCAGCGCGCCAGGTCGGGCCGTTGTTCGAGCAGTTCTTGAGGATCGCCGCTGCCGAGGGTTTGGACGTCACTGAAACGCCGGCCGCGCAAGATGCCAAAGACGCCGTGCAGCGTTGTGTGCTGGTCGGGTTCTCCGACCATCTCGCCAAGCGTTTGGACGCCGGGACGCTACGATGCGAGCTGGTCCATGGCCGGCGCGGCGTGTTGGCCCGCGAGAGCGTTGTGCAAGCGCCTCTCTTCGTCGTCTCCGAGGTGCGCGAAGTGGAAAGCGGCGGCGGCAAGGACCGAGCCTTGAATGTCGTGCTGAATCTGGCCACGGCGGTCAATGAGACATGGCTGCGCGAGCTTTTCCCGGCGGACTTCAAGCAAGTCCATGCCGTTGTCTACGACCCGGCACTGCGGCGCGTCGTTGCCCGGGACGAGACGCGATTCCGAGATCTGATTCTGGAAGAGAAACTGTCTGACAATCCACCGGCTGAGGAAGCGGCCGGGCTTCTGGCGCGCGAAGTTGCGGCCGGCCGCTGCGCCCTCAATAACTGGAACGAAGCGGTTGAACAATGGATCCTGCGCGTCAATCGGTTACGCGAATGGATGCCGGAGCTGGCATTGCCCGCCATCGGAGAGGAGGCGCGGAACGCTATGCGCCAGCTAGTTTGCCACGGCGCGTTCAGCCAGAATGAAATCGGAGATCGACCCGTTTGGCCCGTCGTCAAGTCATGGTTGTCCCGGCAGCAACAGGCGTGGCTAGAAGACTATGCGCCCGAGCGGATCGGATTGCTCCACGGCCGCGCCGTGAAGGTCGTCTACTCCGCCGACGGGGCGCCGACGATTGCGGCGCGCATTCAGGATTTGTACGGCATCAAAGAAGCGCTCTGGATCGCGAACCGCCGTGTTCTTGTCCGCATTCACGTGCTCGCGCCAAATAACCGCCCGGTGCAGATTACCGAGAACCTGTCGGTTTTCTGGCGTGATACATATCCGAAACTCAAACAGGAACTTAAGCGCAAGTATCCAAAGCACGACTGGCGCTAAATATAGATTAGGCGTGAGGCGAAAGGCGTGAGGCTTGAGGCGTAAACAGTTCGGAAGCTGAAACTACACCGACAGCTTGGCCGGGATGAAAGGACATCACTACAGCGAAAGTTTCTCTCAATTAGGGGGTACTTTTCGGCAACGGCCAGTTCAACCATTCGGCGATGCCGCGGCCCATGATCCATTCCAATTCGGAAGAAGAAAGTGCTTTCATTTCCTCGGTGAAGAGAGTTACCACTTGCTTGTAGGGACAGGGAAGATGCGAAAGATCGGTGCCCCAGAAGCAGCGTTGCGGTCCGAAGGCGTCGACGACCCGGCGCACTATAGGATGGATAGTCGGAAACGGATATGGCTCGTCGACATAGCAAGGCAATGCCGAAACTTTCACCGCAACATTTTTTAGCCGGGCAAACTTGATCACTTCGGTAACAGCGGGCTCCAGGGATTTGCCGCGCAGCGCTGAGCTGAGCCCCATGTGGTCGACAATCATGCGCAATCCCGGATGGCGCTCGGCAACTTCAAGCAGCTTGGGCACGTCGTTGGGCGCAAAGGCCATCACGGGAACATCGTAGCGCTCGGCGGCGTCCCAAAACCAGTCCGCGGTGCCGTCTACCAGCCACTGTCTGGATCGACCCGCGTTGAAGGTCATGCGGATGCCCAGCATGTGCGGTTGATTCTTCCAGGTGGCCATCAACGCGCGGCTTTCGGGCCGGTGAATTTTGATCTTCCCCATGACCGCAAAACGATCCGGGTGCAAACGCGCGGCTTCAAGAGAGGTATCGTTGCGATCATCTTCCCAGGTCGGCGGCACGAGCACGCAGCGCTCAACGCCGGCGCCGTCCATTTCTCCCAATAATTCCTCGTGACCCAGCGGCACCGGACGATGCGGCGGCGACGCGTCTTCCCGGGCGTAGGGTTTTGCCAGGGTCTCCGGCGCCCAGATGTGAACCTGCGAGTCGATGATCATCATAGGAGTACTCATGCCCTTTCGTTATTAATTTAAAAATCCCCTGCCGCGATGGTGAACGGTTACCTTCCTTTTGAGAGCCCATTCACGTAAGTCGTCACTCCCGCGAAAGCGGGAGTCCAGATATCGCCGAAAGTCTGGATTCCCGTTTTCACGGGAATGACGGACAGTAGACAACGGTCGCATGTAGGGGCGCAGCATGCTGCGCCCTTACTCTATATCAGCTCTGTGGTTACAAATCAGTCCCCTA
>DASWHT010000156.1:0-5837 GCA_036398075.1 Binatia bacterium
TCGGTCAATTTCGGATCAAGGAAATCGAAAAACTATGCTCGCGCAAAGACGCAAAGCATGTCCTGAGCGACGCCGAAGGGACGCGAAGACGCCAAGGAATAAAGGGTAAATTCGACGCACGAAATCCGAAAATCGAAACAAATTCAAATGACCAAAACATGCAAAATTCCAAACAAGCGTCATTCGGATTCGATGTTTTGGATTTTCCGGATTGGAGATTTATTTGTCTCCGAGTTTGTTTCGGTCCGCGGGGCCGCTTTCGATATTCGGATTTCGGATTTTGATTCGCTGGCGTCTTGGCGCGAGAAATTTTCTTGAAGTTATTTTGTTAAACATTTCAAGCGTTAGAATCTAAACGGGCGCAAGGGAGTTGCAATGATCGAGAGGAAATTAGTACGACCGGATACGTTGGCGGAAGCGTTGGCTCAACGTGAACAATACGAGAGCGACGGATTGCCCATTGCGGGGGGGCAATCGCTCCTGGTGCTGTTGCGCAATAAGCTCATCGATCCCAAAGTTTTGATCGATCTGGAGCGGCTTGGAGAGTTGCGCGGCCTGCAGCAGCGAACGGATGGGATGTCGATCGGCGCGATGACAACGATCCACAATCTGGCGTCGGCGCCCGAGGTGCGAGCGGCGATCCCGATCTTAACTCAGGCGGCATCCAAGGTGGGTTCCACCGCGATTAGAAATCTCGGCACGATAGGCGGCAACCTCTGTCACAACGAGCCCGGCGCGGATTTGCCGCCGGCGCTGCTGGCTCTGAATGCCGTTCTAGAACTCCGAAGTCGAAAGGGAACAAGAAAAGTCCCGTTGCCGGAGTTCTTTCGCGGTTATTTCGAAACCACCATCGCGCCCGATGAACTACTTTGCCGCGTCGAGATTCCGGTTTTGCCCGGTAGGGGGTCGGCCGTTTACTTGAAGCATGCGATCAGCTCGGAGGATCTTGCAATTGCGGCGGTGGCTGTGGTTCTGATCCCGGATGAGCAGCAGCCGCCGAGAGCGCGGGAGATACGGATCGGTTTGGGAGGGGTCGCGCCAATTCCGTTTAGAGCGAGCAAAGCTGAAAACGCCCTCAGCGGTGTAGCCCTCGATGACTCGGCGATCCGCGCAGCGGGAGAAATTGCCTCATCCGAGGCCGACCCGATGACTGATCTTCACGGTTCGGCGGATTATCGGCGAAAAATGGTCAAGGTTCTCGTTCGCAGGGCAATTTCCGCAGCGATCCAACAATCGGGAAGGAACGGTCATGGCAA
This sequence comes from Binatia bacterium, assembly GCA_036398075.1. Classification (GTDB taxonomy): domain Bacteria; phylum Desulfobacterota; class Binatia; order UBA9968; family UBA9968; genus DATACQ01. The sequence goes on from DASWHT010000156.1 coordinate 1,257, forward strand.
AGCTTAAACTTCAAGTCAACGGCGAGGAAATCGACGTCGAGGCGAAAGAGACGGCGTTGTTGTTGGACGTTCTCCGCGAAGGGCTGGGATTGACGGGCACGAAGCGCGGCTGCGAGACCAGTCACTGCGGCGCGTGCACCGTTTTGTTGGATGGCATGGCCGTGCACAGCTGCGTGGTTCTGGCCGCCCGATGCGAAGGGAAAGAGCTCACGACCGTGGAAGGGCTGGGCGAGGCAGGAGAACTGAACGCGCTGCAGCGGCAGTTTCTCAAACACGGCGCGTTACAGTGCGGTTATTGCACGCCCGGGATGTTGATGGCCGCAACGGCATTGCTACGGCGCACCCCCCGACCGAGTCTTGACGAAATCAAGCGCGGGCTTGACGGCAATCTGTGCCGTTGCACGGGTTACACCGGGATCTTCGACGCTATTCAGGCGTGCGCGCTGGGGGACAAATAAAACAGGCAATGGAGTGATGGAGTGTTGGAATAATGGAGTAATGGCCTACAGCAATACTCCAACACCCCAACACTCCACTACTCCGGCGCAATTTGATTCATGAGGCTTGCGCGTAATGCACACAGCAGGGAATAAAAAAGTCAAACCGCAGAGCTTTTCTTCAATCGGCAAACCGGCGCCCAAAATCGAGGGGCGGCAAAAAGTTTGCGGAACAGCGCTCTATACGGCGGATAATCTGATTCCCGGAACAATTTGGGGCAAAGTTTTGCGCAGCCCCTATGCTCACGCCCGTATCGTCCGCGTGGACGCTGCACGGGTAAAATCACGTCCAGGGGTCATGGCCGTTATAACCGCGGCGGATATCCCCGATGTGTTGACCGGCCGCCGGCTGCGAGACATGCCGATGTTGGCGCGCGATCGCGCGCGTTTCATCGGCGAGAAAGTGGCGGTGGTGGCCGCCGAGGACCGCAATATTGCGGAAGAAGCGGCCCAACTGATCGAGGTGGAATATGAGCCGTTGCCGGCCGTGTTCGATCCGCTGGTCGCCGTCTCCGAGGGTGCGCCCGAGCTGCATGAAAAGCTCAAGGATTATCAGGGGCTGCCGAAACTCGCCTCTTCAATCAATAATGTATATTCGCATGACGAGTGGCGTATCGGAGACGTCGAGCGGGGATTTCGCGAGTCCGAGCAAATTTTCGAGGATACGTTTACGACGCAGCACGTTCATCAATCGTATCTCGAGCCCCATTCGAGCGTGCTTTCCATAGACAAAAACAGCGGCTCCGTCCATGTTTGGGCGAGCAACAAGGCTCCGTACCAGACCAAGCAAAGTCTTGCGCACGCGATTGGCGTCCCCGCCGAAAAAATCGTCATCCACGTCTCCGCCATAGGCGGTGACTTTGGGGGTAAGGGGGCGCTCATGGACCTCCCCCTCTGTTATTTCCTCGCACAGCGGACGGGCCGGCCGGTCCGGATGATCATGACTTATACCGAAGAGCTCATGGCGGGAAATCCTCGGCACGCGGCGGTTATCGTCGTGAAGACGGGTGTTAAAAAAGATGGGACGATTATGGCGAGGCAGGTCAGGGCTTTTTGGAACGGCGGCGCCTATGGCGCGATGAAGCCCATTCCGTCGGTGAACTTGCCGGGCGCCGTCAAGGCCGCCGGCTCGTATCGAATTCCAAACGTGAAGATCGACTCCTACGCGGTTTACACCAACAGTGTCCCGTGCGGTCATTTCCGCTCTCCGGGAATGGTGCAACTGGTTTTTGCCGGCGAGTCCCAGATGGATATGATCGCCAAATCGCTGCAGATTGATCCTCTCGAGATTAGGATCCGCAACGCTCTTCAAGACGGCGATCCGACGCCGGGGGAGAACAAGCATGGCCTGATCGACGTTAAGTGCCGGGAAGTGCTGGAGTCAGCCGGCGAAGTTTCCAGATGGAAAACGTTTAAAAAGGCTCCTCATGTGGGCCGCGGGGTTGCGCTATCCTATCGCAACGTCGGCATCGGCGACGCCAATGCGCGTTTGAGTTTAGGTCCCGACGGGATCGTCTCGCTATTGATCACCTACGCCGACACCGGCACCGGCGCGCATACGATCCTTTGCCAGATGATCGCGGAGGTTTTAGGGATTCCATTCAGCCGGGTGAAATTGACAGTCGGCACCACGGATTCCTTTCGTTCCGAATCCGGCACCGGCGCCAGCCGTGTGACCTTTGTGTTAGGACAGGCTGTGTTGATGGCCGTCGACCAGTTAAAGCTCCTGCTGCGCGACCGTGCCGCGAAAATGCTCGGCGTATCCGCCGACGGGATCGCAATTAAAAACGGCAAGGCGGTCGTAGCAGGCCGTAGCGCGCGATCTTTGTCTCTAGCTCAAATAGCTGCCGCAGCCGAAGGCGAGCGTCTCGAGGTGGAAAGCTATTACGAAGCCACTGAGACGCCCCCGGAAGGAGTATTCACCGCCTGCGTCGCCGAGGTGTATGTTGACACTGAGACCGGGCAAGTCCACTTACGCAAACTGAATACGGTTCATGACGTTGCGACGATTCTCAATCCCGTCGGACACCAGGGACAGATTGACAGCGGTATTATGCAGGGGGTGGGTTATGCTCTCACCGAAGAGATGGTGATGGCGGAAGGGCAAGTCACCACCCTGAGCCTCGGCGACTACAAGATACCGAACATCAAGGATATTTCCGCCTTGCAAACGACGCTCGTCCGAAGCGACGTCGGCGCGGCGCCGTTCCAAAGCAAGGAGATCGGCGAAAGCGCCATTTCCCAAGTCGCGCCGGCGATCGCCAACGCCGTCTATGATGCGGTCGGCGTGCGCATTAAGGATCTGCCCATTACGGCCGAAAAAGTTTTCCGCGCTTTGCAGGACCGTGGCGCTCGCGGGTCCTAGCGCGCGAACCGCTTTGAGAATTGCGTTGGCAGTCTCCGCATTGAGACTGTTTCGCAATTGGCCGTCCGCCCTTCGAGAGCCTCAGGACGAACGGCTAAGTCTTTGAATTTTGGAGTGTCACCACCCGTTCGTGGTGAGCCAGCCTGTCCTGAGCGAAGTCGAAGGAAACCATGAACGGAATTGCGACACAGTCTGATTGCCGAGGAGGTAACGATGATCCCGATGATTTTGTTATCGTTCTGCTGGTTCTTGATCTTTCCATATCTCGCGGCGGCTCAGCCGCTGAAGGAAATTCGCATCGGTTCCAGCGACGTCACCGTCAGCAACTTGTGCACGTTTTACGCGCGTGATCGAAAATATTTCGAAGCTGAAGGCTTTGACGTCAAGATCATCATTATCAAAACAGAAGCAGCCCTGGCCGCTTTGGGCGTGGGAGATCTCGATTATTCGACGCTGAGCACCTCGTCCATTGAAGCCACGCTCAAAGGTATGCCATTGCGTCTAATCGCCGTGACGAACCGGCAACCTTTGCTGGGTTTGTTGGTTCGCAAGGGAATCAATAACGTGTCGGAGCTGCGCGGCAAAAAATTATCGATCAGTTCTTTCGGCGGCGCGATTTATGGAGCCGCGGTGTATTTACTCAAGAACCACGGGCTGAAGCCAAAGGAGGACGTTGTTATCCTGGCGGGAGGTTCCAACTCGGCGCGCGCCGCCGCGCTCAAACAGGGCGCGGTGGATGCGGCGCTCTTGAGCTCTCCAGATGACATAAGAGCCGCCGGAGAAGGGTTCCGTATTTTGCTTGACGTTGGCAACGATTACCGGCTGCCGTGGGGCGGCGTCAGCACGACTCTGGGGAAAATTCGCGGCAATGCCCCTGAAGTCGAAAAAGTTCTGCGGGCTGTGCTGCGGGCCACCAGGGCGATTACCGACCCGCACCATAAGGATGATGTGACGGGGTGGATAGGGAAATTTTTCAAGCTCGATCGGGCAATGGCCGAAGAGTTCTATCGCAGGCTTGTTCCGTCTCTAAGCCCTACCGGGTTCGTGGAGCGTGACAAAATCAAACTGGTGATAGACAACGCCGTCGAGCGGGGCTTGACCGACAAGCCTCTCGATCCGGATGCGGTGACGGATTTTTCGATCGCAAAGCAACTGCGTTTCTAAGATAATGGTATAAAATATTTTTTGCGGCAAAGGCCATCGGCAGGCGGCGACTTATTCAGCGATCTTTCGGAAACTCTGATCGATCTCACGCCCTGGGAGAGAGTAGCAAAAAGCGGTTTGGTAGAACGGCTCTATGGCAAGAAAGATGCTTCGGCAAAATAACGGAGCCGGCAGAATTCCCCCGAACCACATGCGCCGCCGTCCGTAGTCTTGAGGGATCTCATGTTTAGCGGGAGCAATTTTCTCGGGGAAGAGGTTAACCCATGAAAGAGACCATAGCTAATGAAGTCGTTGACGGACTCAAAGACGCAGGGGTGAAGTTTGCTTCCTATTTGCCCGACAGTTGGCTTAGGCCGATTTACCGCCGTCTGTCGGAAGATCCGCATTTCATCACGATGCCCGTCTCCAACGAGGGGGTCGGCGTTGGACTGTGCTGCGGCGCCTGGCTGGGCGGAATGAAGGCGGTGATGTTGATGGAAAATACCGGTGTGCGCATGGCCTGTGATCAACTGGCTCGGCTGGGGATCAGCGTCGGGCTGCCCTGTTTCATGATCA
>DASWHT010000157.1:0-2282 GCA_036398075.1 Binatia bacterium
CCAAGAATCCTACGGCGCACAGAAAGAATCCGTTGATAAAATTTCTCAGGACTAAATCCAAACTAATCATGTCGGCTCCAACGCTACTCGTGCAAACGACGCGCCGCCGCCGCCGCCACGGTTTTTACCGCCGGCAACGGGCAAAATCCCTGCGATTCGACGGCGAAGACCGGATTGAACTTGCTGCGGAAATTTTCCAAGGCAATGATCGCCGCCAACTCCACCAACTCTTCCTCGCCATAGTGCCGCTTCAAGCGATTGAAAAAACGGTCCGTGACGCGCTTGCTGGTGTACGTCATGCGCTCGCAAAGCTCCAGCGCGAGTTTTTCCTTAACCGACAACAGCGCGCTTTTTCGGTAATCGCCCAGCGCCGCTTCCACCTTCTCCGCCGACGCCCCATGTCGCATCCCACTGGACGCGTTGATGTCGATTCAATACGGACAACCGTTGATGCTCGCCGCCTTCATGCAGAGCAGATGCCGCAGATCGGCCGGGATGAGACCGGAGGCAACAATCCCTTGCTGCAAAGCCTGCACGCCTTTTTGAATTGTCGGTCTGAGCCCGTAAACCCTGGCGGTATTCAGCATCGCGCCGTACTGCTTCTCCTGCTCTTCGAAGAGGTTCCGCACCTCCTCCGTCGCGTCTTCCCTGGTCACGCCATTAATTCTCAGCATTGCAAAGCTCCTTCAAAATAGAAACAATAGGAGATCGGCGGTGCCGCCGAGCATCCCGTCGATGACTTTCGCGTCCAGCGGCAGTTTCCGAATGGTTTCGATATATTCGCCGATGCCGTCAACGCTTTTCCCCATAGTCGGATCGCTGTTATTGAAATTCTGGGGGTAGTCCGTGGCGAAAACCATGCGCTCCGGCTTTATCCCCTCCAGCGCGCAGCGCAGGGCGATGGGACTGCCTTCGAATCCCGCCATGTCGAAATAGAGCAGGTCGAAATACTCCTCGAATGATTTAGGCAGCTTGAAGCGATACGATGAGCGCGCGATCCGTTCCTTGTAGCCCGCCAACCCGCCGCCGAAATGTGCGAAAACGAGCTGCAGGTCAGGGTAGCGGTCGAGAACGCCTCCGGCGATAAGCCGCGTCACGGCGACGCCGAGATCGAACTCCCGAGTCAGAATGACCGGCAGCATGTAATCCTTGAGCAGATCATAACCCTTCGGCGCCAGCGCCGGGTGAACGAACACGGTCGCACCGAGCCTGGCGACTCGTTCGAAGAAGGGTCGAAACTCCTTGGCGTCCAGCGATAGCCCGTTGATTTGTGAAGAGATCGTCACGCCGGCCAAACCCAACTCGCCCAGGGCTCGTTCCAGCTCAGCGAGGGCGGGCTCCCCTTCCAGGGGCGGTATATGAGCGAGACAGGCGAAACGACCCGGGTATTCTTTTTGTAGCCGCGCCGCGGCATCGTTGATCAAGCGGCAGCTGTCCAGCGTCGTTTCCCAGCCCAGGATGCAGCTCAACACCGCCAGGTCGACGCCCGCCCGGTCCATATCTGCGATCTGCGCTTGCATATCGAACAGCTGCGCATGCACCGACGCGTCTCCCTGTCTTACCGGAACTTTACTGTCGGTTTTCATCCCCAACCGGCGCGCTAGTTCGACGGGGACGTAATGATGCTCGAAATCGATGACCATAAGACCTCACCAAAATCTGACTCATAAAACCGTATCCCAGGGTTTTAAAGGCTGTCAAGGAAGAACAGCCTGCGTGTTTAAGGATTTCAGGTCCTCTTGCAGGAAATGGCGTCGAGCAATACCAAGGCGGCGTCACTGAACGCGAAGGAACTCCTGGACGTCCGTTTCGTCAAGGAACTGGAAGACGGTGGGTTTGTTGCGAGTCTCTCTAAGAAATAATCCGATTTCCTAGTGTAGTCTCTCAAAATTTCGGTCACAAAACCGGAAGACCCAATGTCGTCATTCCCGCGAAAGCGGGAATCCAGAAGTCCCTGGTTTCCTGGATTCCGGCTCGCGCTAGCTATCGCCAGCTTGGCCGGAATGACGTGTATAAATAAGTCCACCCGAATTAAGCGACACTACATTAGTTCAGGAAATCAATGGATGCCTACCGCCTTTCGGTAGTAGGACAGGTCTAAATATTTCTCAACAGCCGGAAGCGGACGTTTCAGATAGCCAAGGTCGGCGCGGAGTTCGAGCACGGCGGCGACGCCCGGAAGGTTGAGTTCGGCGTTTGAATAGATACCGTTTTGGGGATCCAAAAGGGCGTCTAACGTCTTCTCCGCCGAGGACAGCTTGATCCCGTTGTGCTTCATGAGG
>DASWHT010000158.1:0-3309 GCA_036398075.1 Binatia bacterium
CGACAAAGCGTTCGCCCAGGCGGATCACGTCGTCACGATGCATATCGCCAGCCCGCGCCAGGTGGCGCTGGCCATGGAACCGCGGGGAATCGTCGCCAGTCCCGATCCGCGCGGCCAGGAGCTTACCGTGTGGCTTTCGTGTCAAGGGCCGCACCGCGCGCGCGCCGAGATTGCCAACACCTTGGGTTTTCCCGAGCACAAAATTCGCCTTTACGCGCCCGATGTCGGCGGCGGGTTCGGCAGCAAGGGGCCGGTTTACCGCGAAGATATCGTCGCTTGCCATCTAGCGCTTAAATTAAAAAAGCCGATCAAATGGGTCGCCACTCGGAGCGAGGACTTCATCACGACGATTCAGGGCCGCGACCAGGCGATGACCTCGGAAATAGCGCTCAGAAAAGACGGCAAGATTCTCGGCTTGAAAGTCAAAGTTGTCGCCAACCTCGGCGCCTACCTGCACTCCAGCACCGCCGGCCCGCCGCAGCGCATGCTCGGCATGGCCTGCGGCAGCTATCAGATACAAGATTGCCGCGTCGAAATCGTGGCGGTATTCACCAACACCTGCCCCACCGGGCCTTATCGCGGCGCCGGCAGGCCGGAATCGGTTTTGAACATCGAGCGTTTGCTCGATAAGTCCGCAGCGGTGCTGGGCATGGATCGTTTGGCGATTCGCCGGAAAAATTTCATTCAGCCCGAGCAGTTTCCCTACACCACGGGCACCGGAGTCGAGTATGATTCCGGCGACTATGAAAAGCCGCTGCGCGAAGCTTTGAAGATGTCAAACTACGAAGAGCTTTTGCGCCAGCGCGACGAAAGACGCAAGCGCGGCGAGCTGGTGGGCGTCGGCTTTTCGACCTTTGTCGAGCCCAGCGGCGGCGCCGGATTCGAAAGCGGCACCGTGCGCGTCGAACGCACGGGAGAAATCACTGTGCTCACCGGCTCCAGCTCCCATGGACAAGGCCACGAGACCTCCTATGCGCAGGTGGTTGCGGAGCGATTGCGCGTCGGTATGGACCATGTGGCGATTCGGCATGGCGACACCGTCGCCATCCAGCAAGGCACCGGCACCTTCGGCAGCCGCAGCATGGTTACCGGCGGAGGCGCCCTCGGCGTTGCCACCGAACGACTGGTTGAAAAAGCCAGGAAGCTCGCTGCTTATTTAGTCGAGGCGGCGCCTGCAGATATGGTGCAAAGCGACGGCGGTTTCGCCGTCGCCGGCGTGCCGGACAAAAAAGTCACCTGGCGCCAACTTGCAGGGGCGGCGTACAGCGGCAGGGTTCAGAAGGGCATGGAGCCTGGGCTCCAGGAGACCGCGTTCTTCGATCCGCGCCGCGAGGCCTGGGGTTTCGGCACCCACGTGGCTTTCGTCAGCATCGAGCGCGAGACCGGTAAGTTCACCATTGAGAAACTCGTCTTGGTGGACGACTGCGGCGTCGTCGTTAACCCGATGATCGTCGAGGGACAGATTCATGGCGGTGTGGCCCAGGGCCTCGGCGAAGCCCTGCGCGAGCAAATGCTGTACGGCGACGATGGACAGGTAGAAACCGGCACGTTAATGAACTACGCTGTCATGCGCGCCGGTGATATGCCGCCGATGATTCTCGGCGAAACCATCACGCCCAATCCGTTCAATCCACTCGGCGTCAAGGGCGTAGGCGAATGTGGCACCAACGGCGCTCCGCCGGCCGTGGCCAACGCGCTCATGGACGCCCTCGCGCCCCTCGGCATCGATCACGTCGATATGCCTTACACGGCGCCGAAACTATGGGCAGTGATCAGAAAGGCGGAAGGGAAGAACTAGTGTGGTGTGTTTGCAGTTCGACAGTAATTCAATCGTCATTCCGGGCAAGCTGGCGGTAGCTAGCGCGACCCGCAATCGACCCCCTCTCTTTCTCCCCCTTTGCTAAGGGGGAGATTAAGTGGGGGTTCTGGATTCCCGCTTCCTCGGGAATGACGGGCCTGGACTCGCATCTGATAAGAACCTACGGGCGGCGACATAGCGCGGCCCTTTTCTTTTTTCGCGCCGTCTCCTATACAGAGGCTGAAGGGAGACTAACCATGCCGAAGCGGATTCTACTCGCCCTCAATGCATTGGGTTTCGCCTTCGCCATCGCGCTCGAGGCTCAAGCGCAGGTCCCAATTCCAATAGAAAAAGTCGTGGTCAGCTATCCGAGTAAATCCATCACTAGCTTTCCGATCCTGGAAACGGCGCAGCGCAGGGGTTTCTTTCAAAAAGAAAGCTTGAATGTCAGCGCCGTCTACATGCGCGGCGGTATTGACATCAAAGCCCTGCTCACCGGCGACGCCGACTTTGGCACAGGCGGCACCACCGCGGTCACAGCGTTTGTCGCCGGCGCGCCGCTGCGCGTGGTCATGAGTCTGAATTCTTACGTGGATCAAGGCCTCTATGGCCAACCGAAGTATCGGAACCTGGCGCAACTCAAAGGCCAGTCCATCGGTTCTCTCAATCCCGGCGGATTGGTCGATACGCTGCTAAGAAAAATCTTAGTCCAAGGCGGACTCTCACCGGAGCGCGACGTGATCATTCTCAACATGGGCGGCACGCCGGAACGTTACGCCGCGTTGAAGGCGGGCACCCTGGCGGCGTCGATGCTGAGCGCGCCCCATAGCTTGCGCGCGGAAAAAGAGGGGTTCACAAAAATCGCGGCCACTCGCGATTATGTCGACGTCCCGGGAACCGCGCTCGTCGTGCACGCGGACAAAATCAAGAAACAGCCGAATTTGATAAAACGGTTCATGCGCGCATCGCTTCGAGCCATGGCCTACATTCGCGAGAATCGCACGGACACGACGCAAATGATTGTGCGCGAATTCGGCATGGATCAAGAAATCGCGGGATTGGCCTACAAACTTCTATTGGACCTACTCAGCGCCGATGGAAAAATTCGCGTCGATGGATACCAGTTGCTGGTCGACTTTGCCCGGGCCTCGCAAAAAGTCGACCGGCCCATCAACGCCGCGCAACTGGTCGATGAAACGCTGCTGGATGAACTGCTGCGCGAAGGGGTGACATCGCGCTGATAGGAATAACTGGAAAAAGAGAAGAATTTAACCGCAAAGAACGCAAAGGGCGCAAAGGTTACATAGAATAAGAAAGGTGCGCGAATGCGCCCTCTGGTCTCTTCCCCCTTGACGGGGGAAGATTAAGATAGGGGTGAGCATCGGAATAATGGGAGAGATTTAATCACAAAGAGCACAAAGAAAAGAGGACTCACCACAGAGTCACAGAGTACGCAGAGTTTTTATCTTCACACGCTTTCCCTCGGCGTCCTCGGCGCCTCAGCGGTGAAC
>DASWHT010000159.1:0-4770 GCA_036398075.1 Binatia bacterium
GATGGACGGCGCCTGTGGCCCGTGGTCTACGGCGGCCACGAGCGCGGCTTCGAGAAGTTTTGCTTCGGCCGGCTTTGGCAGCTCACCGCGAGTCAATAGCCATACCATTTCGGCGAAGCTCACCCGACCAATCAAATCTTCGACGGCATAACCGCGATAACGGATCATGCCGGGTTTCATTTCGATGATCGAGGTTGCCCACCAGGCTTCGGGAGAATTTTGCCGGTTTCGTTTTGTCATTAACAGTTTCCAAGTGACTGAGAAATAACAAAGTTTACAATGAGTTGACACGCGAGTTTTTGTCATCGCGGTCCTTCGGCTGCGCTCAGGATAAACTCCGGATCTCGGTCGAGATTCTTCACTCCGCTACGCTATGTTCAGAATGACAGGATGGAGAATTGGAAAATATGAATTTTTAACAACCCCTTAGGCAGTCTTGAACCCGAAACCAGAAACAAGGATCGAGAGGAAACACCGTAGCCGTGAAATGTAGTCTCTTTACCGAAATTCAATGCCCGGAGGGTTCGTCGCCGGCGGCGCGACTCGGAGAGTTCATGGAGCAAGCCGAGCTCGCTGACCGGTTAGGGTTCAACACCTATTGGGTCGCCGAGATTCACTGCCAGCCGAAATTTTCTCTGCTCACGGCGCCCTATGTGGTCTTGGGCGCCGTGGCCCAGCGGACGCGCCGGCTTCGTCTCGGCGTCGCCGTTAATACTTTGCCGGTCCATCATCCCGTGAGTCTGGCGGAACAGGCGGCGATGCTCGACCTTGTCAGCGGCGGGCGCATGGATTTCGCGGCCGGCGGCGGCCATCCGCACAGCCGCGCCTATGAGTGCTTTGGCGCCGATCACAAATCGACCCATGAGATCATGGCCGAAGGGCTCGACATCATTCGCAAGGCGTGGACCGAAGAAACGCTGGTCCACAACGGCAAGTTCTTTCAGATACCGGAAGTCGTGGTCCATCCCAAGCCGGTTCAACGACCGCCGCCGCCGTTTTACATGGCGACCAGCTCCATCGACGGCGTGGAAGTGGCGGCGCGTTTGGGCATCAATCTTTTTTTGCCCATTCATACCCGCACGCCGGACCAGATCGCCGAATTTGCCACAGCCTACTGGCATGGCCTGGCGAGCCACAACCATGCGCGTCAAGGCAAAGAAGTGGGCCTGTTGGTGCCGCTGCATCTCGCCAAAACGACAGCCGAGGCGCGCGCCTGCGCCGAGGCGGGCATCATGAGCTACTTTAAGACAATTTTAGATATGCGCGTTGACTATACGGCTTGGCTTAACCGGCGCGGCGTAGAATTGCCGGCGCGCTTGCGCACCGCAGCGGGCGCGGTGGTGTCTTATGATACCGTTTGCGAACGCCATGCAGTGGTAGGAGACTCGGCGTTGGCCGTGCAAACGCTGCGGCAGCTCCAGGAAAAAACCGCGGCGGCGCATTTTTTGCTGTGGATGAACATCGGCAGCATACCCCACGCGCTGGTCAGAGAGTCCATGGAACAATTCGCGGCGGAAGTGATGCCACAGTTATGAGGGAAGAGATTTAACCGCAAAGAACGCAAAGTACGCAAAAAAGAGAAAAGTTTTAGCGCCTTGCGCAAATTATGTGATTCCCAAAACCTAAAGCGTTGGATCGACTATACAATGCGGAATCAGCACCTAGGATACCAAGAGGTCGGATTTTTCTTTTTTAGAAAACTTTGCGACCTTTGCGTTCTTTGCGGTTAAATAATCCGAGGAGATGATCTATGGAAGAACTCACGGAACAGAAATGCGTGGCCTGCCGCGTCGGCGCGCCGTCGGTGACGCCGGAGGAGATGAAATCACTCAAGCCCCAGGTGCCCGACTGGCAAATCGTCACTGAAGACGCCATTCCCAAGCTCGACCGGATATTCAAGTTCAAGAACTTTCAAGACGCCATCGCCTTCACCGACGCCGTTGGCGCCGCGGCTGAAGATGAGGGGCATCATCCGCGTCTCACCACCGAATGGGGCCGGGTCGCCGTCACCTGGTGGACGCACAAGATTAAGAATTTGCACAAAAACGATTTCATTATGGCGGCGAAAACCGACGCGATCTATAAAAATTTCGCGCAACCTGAGAACTGACGGAGCATCGGTCACCAGGCTGATGCGAAAATTCTAGCGCGCCTATTGGATTCCTCTTTTTTTCATTGTTTAAGAGAAATACTTCAGAAAATTTTTGTGGCGCCAAGCATGTCCTGAGCAAAGTCGAAGGGACGCCAAGGCGCAAAGAAAAGCGCTTTGTCATTTCGACCGAAGGGAGAAATCTTTCTTAGATCCCTCGCATTCCCTCGGGATGACGGGCCTCGGCCCGTCACTTAGCGTGCTTTGCCTCTTTGCGGAAAACATCTTTTTCCGATTCGGTACTTCAAATACAAAGCAAATTTCAAATATGTTTGGTTGAGGTTTTGCTGATTACTTTCGAATGGAGAACGCGACGCCGCATTCATGCTAGCTCTTTCTTCCACTTCTCTTCGGTTTTCTTTTTCAATTCTGGACTCAGCGCGTTGACCGGCGGAAAGCGGTCGCGCCAGGCATAGGGCCGGCAGGCATTGAGAATCGCGCGGCTGTTGACGAAGTTGCCGGCGTCGCGCTGGTCCGGGTGCATGGCCGGGTCAAGCGGCGTGCTCCAGCAGCCGTCGATAATACTGATGGCGGTTTTCGGATCGCAGCGCGTGGAAACCGCCCAGATGACATCTTTCATCTCGGACGGATCGATGTCGTCATCGACCACGATGACGAAACGGCCGTGATAGTTACCGGCGCGGGAACCCAGGGCTGCGATACCCGCTTGCTGCGCGTGGCCGTGATAGCGCTGCTTGAGCGAGATGATGATGAAAGGGGCGCCGCCGCCGGCGGCCGAGCCGCCGATGGAACACCAGACTCCCTTGATATCCGGAACGTCGGCTTTCTCCAAGTAATTCCAAATCGCGGCGGCGCCGATGGGCACGCCAAAGGTAACGAAAGGCGGTTTCAATGGCGGCGCGCCGCATAAAATCGGATCGTTGCGATAATAGACTTTCTTGACGCGAATCACCGGTTCCGTGGCCGCGCCATGGGCGTAGTAACCAGGCCACTCGCCGAAGGGGCCTTCCATCTGCGCCTGCTCCTGGGGCGGCGGCACTTCCCCTTCGATGGCGATTTCCGCCGTCGCCGGAATCGGCAAGCCGGTTAGTTCGCCGCGGATGACGTCGATGGGCGCGCCGCGCAGGCCGCCGCAGTAGTCGAACTCGGACATGCCGTAAGGCATCGATTGTCCGGCCACCAGGAAGAGCAACGGGTCCTGGCCGAAGGTGACGACCACGGGACAGCTCAGCCCTTTTTCCCAATATTTCTCCCGCATGATGCGCGCATGATGTCCCGGCGAGACGTAAAGGCCGAGGGTATTTTTATCGTGAACCTGCGCCCGGTAGATGCCTATGTTGACCCAGCCGCCTTCTTCCGGTTCACGGGTGATGACGCAGTCCGCGGTGCCGATATAGCGCCCGCCATCCAGCTCATGCCAGTGCGGCGTGGGAAAGATGGTCATGTCGACGTCGTCGCCGCTCTTGACGTTTTCCAGAATCGGCCCGCTGGAAACGACACGCGGCGGGACCGGCTTGACGCCCTTCAGCAGCTCTTTCCAGCGCGCGATCAGCTCGATGGGTTTGGCATCGGCCGGCATGCCTACTGTCAATCCAGAGCGAGCGGGAGTGTTGATCAAATTCGCTGCGACCCGAAAGTTCGCCGGATAACCGGGAATTTGATCAAATAGCACCAGCGGCGACGGCTCCTTGAATGCAAACATCTCCGTCAGCGCGCCGATCTCCAGATTCCAATCCGCGCCGTGAATCTCCTTCACTTGGCCGATCTTGCGGGCGGCGTCGATAAATTCGCGTAGGTCGTTAAATGGCATATCTCAAACCTCAGGTTCAAATCGTTCAAGTCGTTCAAGCAGTTCAAATCGATTTTCGGGCGGTTCGACGGCTTGAACGTTTTGAACGGCTTGAACAATTTGAACTGGAGTTCTGTATTCAGAAGTGGCCCAGTTCCTTCGAATGTTTGTAGATGCCGTCATGGAACATCGCCACGCAGTCGGCGTTGATTAGACAGCAGTACTCCGGACCCCAACCGGGCCGGTGCCAGGTGTTGCCGTCTTGAAGCAGGCGCTCAAAAACTCTACGCGCCACCTCGCCGTGGGCCATCAGGCCGTCCAGATGTTCGTGCAAGTCGGCTTCTTCATGCACCGCGAAATAATGGAGGTCGGCTTCCTGGATTTTGTATTTATTTAGCAACGCTTCGCGCCAGCGCTTGGCCCAGTGGCCGAACATTTCTTCATTTAAGGAGCGCGCCCACCACTCGATCATGCTGCCTTCATACACCAGGCCGCGGGCGAATTCGGTCAGCGCGCGGCACTCGGCATACACTTCGCAGTCGACCATCTCATCCAGCGACACGCCAAAAGCCTCTCCCTGTTTGATGAGCACCTGGATATGCCCCGGTATGCTCGGATTGACCAGCTCGTCGCTGATCTTGCCCACGTAGGGCGCGAGCAGGTCGCGGTGGCGCGCGAAGATTCCCTGATGGCGCTGGTAGATGATCAAGTGAAAGTTGTTCACTTCAACCGGATAGCTGTACCAATGGCGCCAGAATAATTTTATGGTCTCGAAGGGTAGTTTGCCGGCCTCGAGATCGCGCATGAACGCGCCGCCGAAAATCTTGTCATTCCAGCGCGCGTACATGCGCTGCTTGATCTCGCCGGTAAA
>DASWHT010000160.1:0-11106 GCA_036398075.1 Binatia bacterium
ATTCTAACACAAGGTTTTTGGCGCTGCGAGCATTTTGCCATAAATTGTCGGTAAATTGTGGTTATAGCCGATCAAAAAGCGCGCAAATGTTACAAGGGGAATCAGGCAATGCGATCGATCTACGGTCAATTGATCCAACAAGCTCGCGAAACGTGCCCGGATGGAGGGATGCAAGAGCGGAGTACAGAATTGATGGAAGCCTGTCTCTACGCCTCCGACGAGGCGAAGGGAAGGGGTGCGCGGTCAGGCTAGCCGCGGGCAGCTAAAGTGGCCTTTACGGTCCGTGTCAGGCCGGCCCGTAGCACGACGATTTCGACTTCGTCGCCCGGCTTTTTGGCGCTGAGTTGCCCCATAAGGTCTTCGATGTTTTGAATTTTGGCACCGCCGAATTGAATGATCACATCGCCCTCGCGCAAGCCCGCGCGCGCCGCGGGACTTCCTGGGGAGACGCCGGCGAGCTTTACGCCGTCGGTGTCGCCGCCGTAATCCGGGATGCTGCCCAGATAGGTCCTGAACGCCGGCGCATCACCTGCTTCATTGCCGGACAAGCGCGACGGCAAAGCCGCGAACTGAAGCGGTTCAGTGGTATTGGCAATGCGCCGAGCGATGCCCAGCACCAGAGCGCCGATTCGGTTCATGCCGTCATAATTTAACTTGTCCCAGGTATCACTCGGACGGTGATAGTCGGCATGAGCGCCGGTGAAGAAATGCAGCACGGGGATTTTTTTATTGTAGAACGACAAATTGTCGCTGCGGCCGATGCCGCCAGACTCGCGAATTTCGAGCCCGAGCTTGCCCGATTCCTCAGCGACAATGGCGCGTAGCTCCTGCGCCGAGGGCATGCCGAATACCGTCACGCGGTCATCTCTTAGCCGCCCCACCATATCGAGGTTGAGCATCGCTTTGGCGGATATGAGCGCCAAAGACGGGTGATTCGTGTAATGGCGCGAGCCGTACAGGCCTAACTCCTCTCCGGAAAAGGCGGCGAAAACGGTGGTGCGCGCCGGTTTGGGATCGGCTCGGGCGAGCTGTTCGGCCATTTGCAAGAGCACTGCGGTTCCCGAAGCATTGTCATCCGCGCCGTGGTGAACCTCGCCTTCGGTGCTTGAGTCGACCGTCCCATAATGCCCAAAGCCCAGGTGATCGTAGTGCGCGCCGATCACGATATGTTCGTCCTTCAGACGCGCATCCGAGCCGGGAATAATACCGACGACGTTGTCCGCCCGCTCGCGCATTTCTTCGAGCGTTACCGTAAGCGCGATATTGACACCCGGCAAAGCCATCGACGCCGGCCGACCGGCCTGGTCGATTTTTTCCTTCAACCCCGCCACCGCCACGCCGCGGGTCTCGAGCCAGCGCGCAACGACGCGCCGCTTGGCCTGCGCCGCGACGAGACTGTTGCCACCGCGCGAAAGGCTGCGGCGCGTCGAGATCAGCTCGCGTTGCTCGGCGCCTTCATGATGGAGATCGACGAGAATCAACGCCGCCGCGCCATGCTGGCGGGCGTTGTTAACCTTGGCGCGCAACGTGGCGTGGTTTGAATATTGCGGCGCTTTACGGAACGGGCTTTTGTCGTCCTTCGGCGGCGGCTCATAGCGCAGGACGATGACGATCTTGCCCTTTACGTCGATACCTTCGTAGTCGTCATAACCATAATCCTTCGCCGTAATGCCGTAGCCGGCGAAGACCAACTCACCTTCCGCTTTGCCGGAGGAGGAGAAACCGAGGGGGACCCAGTCGTCGTGGAGCGCGAGCCGAGCCCCGCCCACGCTCAGCTGAGCGGGCTGCGTGACTCTTACTCCGGTAACGACATCGAAGGATTGCAGATAACCGCCGTTGTCGCCGCCCGGCCGCAATCCATATCGGGCGAACTCCCGCGCGATGTAGTCGCGGGCGAGCTTGATACCGGCCGTATCAACTCCACGACCCGTAAGTTCGTCCGACGCCAGATAGCGCGCGTGGGCGCGCAGGGAGTCCGGCGCCGTCAAAGGCGCAGGGATTTCCAGCGCAGAAGCGTAAAGCCGGGTCAACAAAATCAGGCAACATGTGAGCGCCGCCGCTTGGTTGCGCTGAAAAAATCGTTTAACTTTTTGGCTCATAGGGATCTATTCGCTCGGCTGGCTGCTTAGGGGTCGCCTGTAAAGCAAAATTAGCAGACCAGCTAAACTTTTTAAAGGAGACTTGAACACGCGGGGGGATGTTTCAGCGGCGACGCGATCCCTTTGGCAGTGCGTTAGGAAGTGATATTATAAAAAACGTGTAAATCTTGAAGCGGAGGTCAGTGAATCATGGCGACATCGATAATCGTTTATACGCAGCCCGGCTGAGGCCCCTGTCATAAAGAGGTAGAGTTTCTATCTCAGAAAGGCGTCAACTTCGTGGAAAAAAACGTGCGCGCCGACAAAGCGGCGCTGCAGGAACTGCTGGATAAAGGGTTTCAAAGCACGCCGGTCACTATCATCGACGGCGAGTCGGTGGTCGGCTTCGATCAGGAAAAAATTTCCAAACTTTTGGGTCTATAAGTTTAAAGGACAAAGAAATGAAACAACTCTCGCTAGTCATTGCCGTGTTGTTGATCTCAGCGACGTCTGTCCAGCCGGTGTGGGCGCGCACTTGTCCGAAGTTCATCAAGGAAGGCAAGGACTTGCTAGCCAAAGCCAAACTTTCGCAGGCCGAGGTCGGCAAGATCAAGACCCTGGTCGACGAGTCCGAGCGGCTCCACGACAGCGGCGATCACGGGCAGTCTCTGGCGAAAATCAAAGAAGCGTTGTCATTGCTTAAGAAAAAATAGTTCGACGCATCAAGAAATTTAACCGCAAAGGCCTGTCCTGAGCGAAGCCGAAGGAACGCAAAGGGCGCAAAAAAGAGGGACCCACCACGAAGGCACGAAGAACACGAAGTAGGGGACGGTCGCGACCGTCCCCTACTCCAAACCCTTCGTGAACTTCGTGCCTTCGTGATGAAAATTTTTTCTTTTCTGGCTCAATTTTAGTTGCGGTTTTACTGCGCTAGATTCTTGGTGGTTTCCTGATTTCAATCGCCGGCTTTGCGAGCTCAAGCACCCTCCATCGTAGTGCATTTTCCGCGGTGTAAGCGCTTCATCCGAGAAGAGTGCAACGCACAGCGCTGAACTCTTATGTTCAAGGAACGTTTTGATACGCGTATGAATCGCAGACGATTTCTGCGCGCGCTGTCGGCGGGCGCCGTCGGGTTTGCGGGCGGGTGTGGTCTGTCTTTCGAAGACGGCATCTTCAATTCCTGCCTGCCGGGTCCTTTGCCTGAACAGCTGACAAACCACGAAGCCGTGCGCGCCGCATGGGCCGGCATTGACCCAACAAAACTTTGGGATTGCCACGTGCATGTCGCCGGCGTCGGCGATGGCGACACGGGGGTATGGATCACCCCGCAAATGAAAAGCTGGCTCCATCCGTGGCAGACCTTGCAGCGGCGCGTCTATCTTAACGCCGCATGTACCCAGACTGAGGGGAGCGTTGACCAGGATTTCTTGCGGCGCCTGTCGGAGTGTCTCGGCGCTTTTCCCGCCGGGGCCAAAGCGATGCTGCTCGCATTTGATTTCAATTATGACGAGCACGGGACGCGGCGCGAAGATTTGAGCGCCTTTCAGGTGCCCAATCGCTACGCCGCGGCCACCGCGCACCGTTTTTCCGAGCGTTTAGAGTGGATTTGCTCAGTGCATCCCTACCGGGGCGATGCGCTCGAAGAACTTGATTGGTGCGCTGCAAACGGCGCCCGTGCGGTTAAATGGCTGCCCTCCGCTATGGGCATGGACCCGGCATCGCCCCGCTGCGACAACTTTTACGCTGCGTTGGCGCGCCTTCGCTTGCCGCTGCTTACTCACGGCGGCGAAGAGCTGGCTGTGCATGGCGGGAGGTTCCACGACTTGAACAATCCGCTGAGGCTGCGCCGGCCGCTCGATCATGGCCTGCGCGTCATCGTCGCTCACTGCGCGTCATTGGGCGAACATGCGGATATCGATAAATCCATCGAAGGGCCGGCGGTTCATGCCTTTGGGCTTTTCGCGCGGCTCATGGGCGAGGTCAAATACGAAGGTCGGTTGTTCGGTGAAATCTCCTCCGTAACCCAGGCCAATCGCGCCGGACCGCTGCTGGAGATTCTGTTAGAGCGCACTGAGTGGCATCATCGTTTGATCAACGGCTCCGATTACCCGTTGCCGGGCGTGGTTCCGCTGTATTCCCCGCGCCGCTTTGTCGAACAAGGCTACTTGAACGAGAACGAGGCAAAGGTCCTTTTGGAAATCCGCCGCTACAATCCGCTGCTTTTCGATTTCGTCCTCAAGCGCAGCCTGGTGAAAAACGGCCGCCGCTTCGCGCCGGCGGTGTTCGAGTCGCGCCGGATATTTACGAATTAACCACAAAGGTCACAAGAAAATCTCGTTCAAAAAGTTCAAGCCGTTCAAATGGACTGTTGCGTGAAGGCGATGTTTACATCGATTTGATTGCCGTGCCAACCGGTGCTTGAGGTGACAGGCGGAAGGGAGTAGAAGGGAGGCGACTACGGAGGAAAACGCGATGGATCTGCTAAATATCACCGGCTACCAACGGCGGACACCTCAAGTGGTGGCGGAGTTTAAAGGCTTCTTCGAGAAAGAAGGGCTCCAGATCAAGTTTCACGAGACCACGTATGCGCCCGATCACAATAGAGGCATGGCGGAAGGACGCTGGGACTTTACCCTGAGCAGCGCGGATACGATGATCGCACGCACCACCACCGACGGCGTGGATTACATGCTTTTCATGCAGGCGGAAGAGGGACTGAGCGCCTATTTGATCGGCCAAGCTGGGGTCGGCTCGGTGGAGCAGCTGCGCGGCAAACTGTTGGCCGGCGACCCGGGCGATTCAAATCTAGATCTTATTCGCAAAAAGATTTTGCGCACCCACGGAATCGACGATACCGAATATGACATCGAAATTATCGGCAGCTCGCCGGTGCGATTGGAAGCTTTCTTACAACGCCGCGTCGCCGCCGCGATGTTGACTCCACCGGCATCGGATACGGCACTGGCCGCGGGCGGCGCGCTGCTTGCCAACGCGGCAGACTATGTGCCCGGTTGGCCGCTTACCTGCGGCTGGACGCTGCGCCGGTGGCTCGACGGTCATCGTGAATTGACGGTCCGCTTCATTCGCGCTTGGGCCAACGCCACCGATTGGCTGCTGCGGCCGGAAAATCGCGCCGAGACTCTGGAATTATTAATGACGAAGGAAAATCTCACTAACGCGTCGGCCGAAGAAGCTTATCGGAAGGTCGTGCCGAGGGCGCGGATCAATCCCGCGGCGCTGCAAACGGTCATCGAGCTTAGAAAAGAGATGGGGGTTTATAAACCGCCCTTCGATTCCCCCGAGCGGTTCTACGATGACAGTTACTGGCGCGAAGCGACGGGAAGTAAATAAGAAGAGTCCGAGAGAGTAACCGCAAAGAGCACATAGAATGCTGCGCGCAGCCGGTTCAAGTAGTTCAAGCCGTTCAAATCGTTCAAGCCGTCCGAGCGAAATCGGTTCGTTGAACAACTTGAACGTATTGAACGATTTGAACGTTTGGAACATACCCGAGCGGAAGGGGTCCCTTCGTGGTGAGACCGTAGTACGGTAGGGGCACAGCATGCTATGCCCCGACGAATTTTCCCGGCGGTTAGGTCAATAGCGCGCGGAGTATCGTGCTCACGATGCTGAGCACGATGGCGCCGAAAAAGGCGGACCAGAAGCCGGCAACGTAGAAACCCGGCACAAGGACCGAGGCCAGCTGCAGCATCAATGCGTTGATCACCAGCAAGAAGATTCCGAACGTCAAGAGCGTGAGCGGAAAGGTCAGAATTTTCAGCACGAAACCGATTGTAGCGTTCACTAAACCGATCACGATGGGAGCGAGGAGCGCCGCGCCCAATCCCGTCACCTTGATGCCGGGAAAAAGATAAGCCACGATCATCAAGCTCGCGGCGCTGATGAACCAGTGGAGCAGTAAAGAAACCATTAGTAATCTTGTTAGCAGAACGTTGGGCTATGCTCAACGGCCTGTTGCTGCAAGCCTTGCGGGGGAAGCGACAGAATGTATTATGTGGGCATTATGAGGCAAAGGGAGGGAAGCCGCCATGTTCAGACAGGAACTTGAAGCCGTCGCTCAGGCGATGGTGGCTAAAGGAAAGGGAATCCTTGCGGCCGACGAGAGCATGGGCACGATCAAACGGCGCTTTGACAGCATCAAGATCGAAGCCAACGAAAATAACCGCCGCGCTTACCGGGAAATGCTATTCGCGACGCCAGGGCTCGAAGAAGCGATCAGCGGCGTGATCCTGTTCGACGAAACGATCCGCACGGCTGCAAGCGACGGCACTCCGTTTCCCCAGGTGCTGTCAAAGAAGGGCATCATACCGGGCATTAAAGTCGATAAAGGCCCGGTCGATATACCGGGCTTCCCCGGCGAAGTCGTGACCGAGGGCCTCGATGGGTTGCGCGCGCGGGTGAAAGAATACAAGGAGTTTGGCGCCAAGTTCGCCAAGTGGCGGGCGGTCATTACCATTGGCGACGGCATCCCAACCTACAATTGCCTGGAAGCCAACGCTCATGCGCTGGCGCGCTACGCCGCGCTGTGCCAGGAAGGCGGCCTGGTGCCGATCGTTGAACCCGAAGTGTTATTGGATGGTCATCACACGATCGAGCGGTCGGAGGAGGCGACGGAAGCGGCGTTACGAATCACGTTTTCGACCCTCATGAGACATCGTGTTCACCTCGAAGGCATGATACTTAAGCCGAGCATGGTAGTTTCCGGCAAAGAGAACCCGCGCCAGGCCGGCGTAGAAGAAGTCGCCGAGCGCACGATTCGCTGCCTGAAACGTACCGTTCCCGCCGCCGTGCCCGGCATCGCCTTTTTGTCCGGTGGACAAAGCGCGGTGAGCGCCACCGAGCACTTGAATGCCATGAACAAGCTCGGGCCCCATCCTTGGCAGGTGAGTTTCTCCTACGCGCGCGCGCTGCAAGATCCGGCGATCAAGGCCTGGAAGGGCGAGTCCGCCAACGTCGCAACGGCGCAAAAAATCTTCTATCATCGCGCGAAAATGAACGGCGCGGCGCGCAGCGGCAGTTACACCAAAGAACTGGAAGCCGCGGCATGACCGGTATCCGACCTTGAAGCGGAGGTTGTTTTTTGGCCAAATATTTTGGCGGGTGCCACTGCGGGCGCGTCAAGTTTGAGGTTGAGGCGCCCGCCCGAATCGAAGCTACCGAGTGTAACTGCTCGATCTGCGGCAAGAGCGGTTACCTCCATCTCGCCGTCCCCAAATCCCGCTTTACTCTGATTCGCGGTTCGGAATTTCTTTCCAGTTATACGTTCAACACCGGCGTCGCCAAGCATCTCTTCTGCAACATATGCGGCATCAAATCCTTCTACGTGCCGCGCTCTAATCCGGATGGCTACAGCATCAACGTGAGGTGTCTCGATGCGGAGACGATTAGCCAAATTATTGTCACGCCGTTTGACGGCATACACTGGGAACAAGCCGCCGCTAAGTTAGCGCATCTATCGAAGGAGTAGCTACCGATGGATATCGAAACGCTGGGATTTGTTGTCGGCATTATCGGCGCGGTGATGGTGAAGGCCTCCATGGGCGACATGAGAACCCAGCCCGGGCGCCCGGAGTTGGAAAAATCCCTGGGGCGCGAGCCGGAGAATCCCGCGCTCAAGACCTTCGTGCGCGGTCTGGGTTTGGTGCTGGCCGGTCTTGGGCTTGAAACCTACGCCCGATTGTTTTGACCATAAACCGCCAGCCGGCGTCGGACAAAATCGATTGTAACTTCAACTGACGATTCTGCTGAAAAACCCTAAGAATGCTTCGACGAGGCGCAGCATGAACGGAAAATCTCCAATAATTTCAACCGCTCCACCGTTCGTCCTGAGGCTCTCGAAGGATGAACGGAAGGTTTTTCAGCAGAATCATGGACCGACGTTCCAAACGTTCAAGCCGTGCTGAACGCACAAATCCCAAAATCGTTTGGAACGATTGGAACGTCTGGAACGACTGGAACTGAAGCCGCTTAAGCGAAAGCGATGCTTGAAATCCAACGGGTTTCGAAGAGTTTTCAAAAGACCGTCAAATATGACACGACGGAGGTCAAGGCCCTCGCGGATGTAAGTCTTTGCGTCCGCGAGAATGAGTTTATCAGCATCATCGGTCCCAGCGGCTGCGGCAAGACGACGCTGCTCAAGCTGATCGACGGCCTGATTCCCTATGACAGCGGCAAGATCTTGATCGACGGCAAACAAGTAATCGCGCCGGGGCCGGACCGGGCCGTGGTATTTCAATCCTTTGCCTTGTTGCCTTGGCGGACGGTGCTGGCCAATGTCGAATTTAGCCTTGAACTACGCCAGTTGCCGAAAGAACAAAGGACGAAAACCGCGCGTGATTACTTGAAGCGGGTGGGCCTCAGCGATTTCGAAAACCATTATCCTCACGAGTTATCGGGCGGAATGCAGCAGCGCGCCGGTTTGGCGCGCGCCCTCGCGGTCAACCCCGCGATACTCCTGATGGACGAGCCCTTCGGCGCGGTGGATGCCCAGACCCGTCAATTATTACAGGAAGAGCTGCTCGAGCTTTGGCAGCGTGAGCGCAAGACCGTCGTATTTATCACCCACAGCATGGACGAAGCCGTTTATCTTTCCGACCGGGTCGTCGTCATGACGCCGCGGCCAGGGAAAGTAGCCGAAGTCCTGGACGTCCCGCTGCCCCGGCCGAGAGCCGCCGAGGACGTGCGGCGCGATCCCAAGTTCGTCGATCTGACGAATTACATATGGGACAGTCTCAAAAAGACGATGGAGAACCATCATTGAAAAATCGCGCCGGCGCCAACCTTGTCTCCATCGCGTCGTTGGCGATCCTATGGGAGTTGGCCGGTCGAATCTTGGATTCGGTGCTGATTCCACCGCTATCAAAGATCGGCGCGGCTTGGTGGAAACTTTTGGCCGGCGGTAAGCTATTGCCGAATCTGGCCGCGAGTCTCGGCACCATGGCGGCTGGATTTGTCCTGGCGGCCCTGGTGGGGATCGTCATCGGCCTGCTGATGGGCCGTTTCCGCGCCGTCGAGCACTTTCTCGACCTTTACATCAACTCTCTGATGTCGGCGCCGACCACGGCCTTCGTGCCGGTCTTGATCCTGTGGTTCGGCTTGGGCGTCGAATCGCGCATCGCCGTGGTCTTTCTCTTCGCCGTCTTTGTCATCGTCATCAACACCATGACCGGCGTGAAGCAGGTCGACGGCGTGCTCGTGGAAATGGCGCGTTCCTTCGGGGCAAAGGAACGGGAAGTCTTTCTTAAAATCATGCTGCCGGCCGCCATGCCGGCGATTATGGCCGGAATCCGTCTGGGCATGGGGCGCGCCGTCAAGGGCATGGTCACCGCGGAAATGCTGCTGACGCTCACCGGCGTCGGGGGCATGATCATGCAGTACGGATCGTCCTTCGCCACCGATTCGCTGTTCGCCGTGATTTTGACGATTTTGATCGTCGCGATGATTACCATGAGGCTGGTCCAAACGGTCGACCACCGTCTCACCGGATGGAAAGTTGAAGTCGCAGTGGAATAGATATTCGAGCTAGAAAACCAGTTGCGGAAGCGAAAAGAAACAACTCGCGGAGAGACCCAAATAACGCCTAGTTACAAATTCGAAACTCGAAATCCGAAATTCGAAACAATTTCAAATGTCAAAAATGAAACTTAAACAAACGCGTTTTCGGAATTTGCAAATTTGCTTTAGCTTTCCAGTTTGTTTCGGATTTCGATATTCGGATTTTGGATTTTTGAGTAAGGGCGAGCAATCGTGATAGCGGAATAGGAGAACCCTTATGTTGGATATGTTAGCAAAATGGTCGGTCTTGCTGGGGATATTCACCTTCGGTCTGTTGTTGAGCGGCGAAGTCATGGCACAAAAGAAGGTTCGCGTCGCCTATCCCTCCTCGGTGGACATGGGCGACATTCCTTCATTGCTCGCGTGGGAGCAGCTCAAGAAGCAAGGCATCGAGATAGTGCCGCACTATTTCCCCAAAACCGATCTGGCCGTTCAGGCGGTGCTTGCCGGGGAAGCCGACATCGGCTCGGCGGCCGGCATCGCCGTAGTGAAGGCCGTCGAGAGCGGCATGAATCTCAGAGTCATCGGCGAGCAGGTGCGCAACGAGTGGCAGCTGGTGACGCCGGTGTCATTAAAAGATCCAAAACAATTGGATGGCAAGCGCGTCGGTTACCACGCGCCCATCACGGTAACCGAAGCGCTGGTCAAATGGATGGCCAACCACTACAAGATCAATCCCCAGTGGTTGATTATCCCCGGCTCTGAGGTTCGCGCGGAAGCGCTCATGCGCGGCCAGTTGGATGCCACGCCGGCGGAGATCGGCGACGTATTGAACATTCTTCACGCCAAGCCCGGACAGTTTCACGTCCTGATTTCCTACGCCAAGACTTTCCCGCAGTTAATTGGATCGATGTACTTTGCCCGCGCCGATTTCCTTCAGAAGAACAGCGCAACGGTAGAAACCATGCTCGAGGCGATCCTGAGAGCCCATCGTAGCGCCGAAGAGCGTCAGGCCTCGGTCAAAGAGAACGCCATGAGATTGCTGCCGGAAACCAAGCCGGAGCTCATCGACGCCATCGCCGGCGCGTACAAGGAATTGAAAATTTGGGACGTCAACGGCGGCGCCGGCAAAGACCGCGGCGAAGCCAGCATCAAATTTTTCGAGGAAGCCGGCTTGCTAAAAAAAGGCGCGGTGACCTTTCAGCAGGCCTTCGACATGGCCCCCCTGGATCGAGTGCTGAAAAAGATCGGCCGAAAATAAAAAGGTCTCACGTGACTCGTGCTCGTGGCTCGTGTTCGTAAGACGCCCGCGGATCACGATCACGTTCACGATTCTGAGACATGAAACCGAACACGCTGAGATTGCTTTCCGTCGTCACCCTCACGCTTCTGTGGGAGATCGCCGGGCGGACGGGAAACACCCGTTTGCTCCCGCCGTTTTCAATAGTCGTCGTTGCTTGGTTCGAGCTGCTCGTTTCCGGGCAGCTATTCCGAGCCCTGTCCATAAGTCTTCAAG
>DASWHT010000161.1:0-3720 GCA_036398075.1 Binatia bacterium
ATCGCCCCCGCCTGCATGGCGCGGCCAGGCGCGTCCAAATCAGCGGCAGCATCGAGATGAAAAAAATTGACGACGTTACCCATTACCATCTTGTGGCGCTCCTCGGCATTAACGCCGGCGAAAGTCTGATCGATAATCTTCTGGGAGTTTGGCCAGTCGCCGGTGGCGTGAGCAAAGTCACTGCCCCAGATCAAAATTTCCACGCCGATCTCATGGCGGCATCTGACCGCCCACGGATCGCGCATAAAACCCCACAGACAGTTCTCTTGCAAGTACTCGCTGGGCTTTCGCGCGGGCGCTTTGAAACCGTAGTCGCGCTCGCCCCAGTAACGGTTTCGCTCGTGGTTGTCGTCGATCTGATCGAAGCTATAAGGCAGCCAGCCGGCCTGGCTCTCGGCCCAATAGATTTTCAAATTCGGAAAGCGATCGAATACCCCGGCCATTGCCATTTGCAGCGGTGCAATGGGCTGCTCGCCGGCAAAGCGAAACATAAGCGAGACGGGATCGCGCTCCGCGCCTGTTGCCTTGCCTCCGGGATACTGAAAGATCGGACCGTTTTTCGGTCCCAATCGCGTCGTGCCGCCATTCGTGTGCGATGTGACGGCCATGTTCAGATCCAGCGCCGCGGCCCAAAACTTGTCGTCCTCCGGTGTTACATACCCTTTGCCGCTGGGAAAGCGGTGCAGGTTAATGCCCCTCAATCCCGCTTTGGCGCAGTATTCCATTTCGGCAACAGCGTCCTCGACGCCGGTGTCTGGAATGACACCCATGCCGAAGATTCGATTGCGGTTGTAGGCGCAGTATTCCTCGGCAAGCCATTCGTTATAAGCGCGGATCACGGCCTTATAAGCGTCATCATCACTGATGCCGCGCCAGAATTCGGCGTAGCTACCGTGCGAAAACAGCACTTCAGCATCGACACCGTCTTGATCTTGTTCCCACAGCCGCTGTTCCGCAGCGCCTGTGCCGGGGCCTTCGAACCAATATTTTTGCAAGCCATGTTTTTCGTAGGGAATACCGGTTATCGTCGTAGCGCCGGGACTGCGGGGCGGACGATTTTCCACGAGAATACCTTCGTTACCATTCGCCAGAATTACGGTTCTCGGCGCGCGGTCACGCCAGCGTTTGGGCACCCGGGGGGTCCATCTCTCGGGACGAATGTCCAAATGGGAATCGCCGGAGATACATTTGTAGTGACGCGGCATGACTCGTCCTCCGTAGCGGTAAAACGATCAGAAAGTCAATCTTCGGTACAGCTGCGGCAGCCGCTCAGGCAAAAGGGCGACGTCAGCCAACACTTCGTAGCTAAAATCGTCCATCATGGCTCTGAGATAGTCGTTGCCTTCTTTGTCGACGGTGAGGCAAAACGGCGTGATGCCGTCGCGCCGCGCTTCGACGAGCGCCATGCGCGTATCCTCGACCGCATAGGCTTTTTCCGCGCTTTCCTGGGAGTAGCCACGGTCCTGCGGACGGCCGTCGCTGATTAAAAAGAGAAACCGTGAGCGAGTTTGCTGGAGCCGCAACTTCGACGCCGCGTGGCGAATCGCCGGCCCCATGCGCGTCGCGTGCAGCGGGCCGGCCCGCCCCAACCGTTTGGCGACGTCCGGCGAAAACTCCTCGTCGAAATCCTTCAGCACGTAAAACTCGACGTTATCGCGTCCGTGGCCGGAGAAGCCATAGACCGCGTAGCGGTCGCCAATGGCTTCCAAGGCATCGCCCATGAGCACGATGGCTTCCTTCTCAACGTCGATGATGCGCCGCTGCGAGCGTGCCAAGCGGCCGCCGCTCTGGGCGGGATCTGAAACCGCCGCGATGGCCTCTCCGGTGGAACCGCTCATATCGAGCAGAAACGCCACAGCCACGTCTCTTTCGTTTTTGTGGTGCCGCCAAAAGATTTTTTCCGACGGGCTCACGCCGCTCCGGAGATCGGTCAGCGCTTCGATGGCGGCGTCGAGATCATGGTCAGTGCCTTCCGGCAAACGTTTTTCTTTGTGATAGGTCTCAGGCGCCACTTGCTCGAACTCGCGGCGAATCCGTTGTAACAGCCCCGCGTAGTTGGCCAACGTATCCCGATAAAACGTCAAATCACCCAAACCCATGATTTTCTCGTAGACCCTGCACCACCGTGGCCGGTATTGACCCGCATGAACATCCCACTCATCGTAAATAAACGTATTCGGCTGGGTGGCCGACAGCGGACCCGCGTCTTCGTCGGCTTGCAACCACGGCTTTTTGTGAACGCTTTGCATGCGCGGATCGCGCCGGTCGAGTTCGCGCATCAGATTCTGCGCCATCTGGCTGGTCTGCGGGTCCTGCTCCTCGCCCTCCTCATCGGGGTCCCGCCGTTTCGGCTGCCGCTGATTGCGCAGCAGCTCCGCTAGCTCTTCCGCCGTTAAAGATTTCCGTTGCTCGCGGGAATTCGCTTGCGGCCGGCTCAGCAATTGCGCCAACTCCGGCTGGAACTCGCCGCGGTAATCGACGCCCTGAGGCGGAAAATAGTCTCTTTCTCTCCCCGCCGCCGGCGGCGGTAAAACACGTTCCCTATCTACGTCCTCCTCCCAACGTTTTGAACTAATTGAACGTCTTGAACGCCATTCAGAGTCTTCGATCGTCGCGAATCCGCTCGCTTCTAGATAGTCATTCTTAACCCGCGCTAAACGCGTATAAATCCGCAACGTTGCCTCCGCGGTGTCTTCCACCGTCGCATCGTTCGTTAGCACCCAGCGCAGCAATTGGCTGAGATTAATGGCGGCTTCGGCGCCCTCGGCGGGAACTGTTATCGGCCCGCCTTGTCCGAGACTGATACGCATCAGGCACTCCAACAGCGCTTCGCGCGCCGGCAGGAAAATAACTTCTTGGCGCAACGCCAGCGCGCGCTCACGCAGAACCTGGTACGCCGCCGCGATGCCCGGGTATCCGCGCATCACACATGTCTCGACCCGTGCGCTCTCGATGATGGAAAAAATATCCAGAGCCAGCCGCTTATTTGGAAACAAGCGAAAAAACCGCGTCAACTCGGTGGGACTTGCATCGTCGGGGTCATGGCCGTCATCGTGACGCTCGCGTTCCGCCAGTTGATGCAGGCGCGGACGCAGATCGTGGAATAGCATTGACGGCCGGTCGAACTCAAAATCGAAGCTGCCAAACTCGATATGCCCCGCCTGCTGGGTGAGCATGACCTTGAGGAACTCAAAGTTTTCTATCTCGGTTGCAAACCGCTCGACTAGGGTGGGAAGAAAAATCGCCGCCCCGTCGCTGGTTGCCACGTCGGCGCGGGACCAGCCGATGTTCTTGTCGAGTAGCTGCTTCAGGTCTTGCAGGTCAACGCCGCGTTCCGAAAGCGCGCGGCAATACATTTGCAGCATGTCGTGAATCGGCGCTAATTCCACGGCAGTTAAATTCGGAGATGACATAGCAGAATTTGACCACAAAGCACACAAATCTAGGAGGGCGGGTTTCAAACCCGCCCCTTGTCCGATTTCTCTTTTGCGTCCTTTGCGCTCTTTGCGGTTAATACTCCGAATCCGATTATTCTACTTTGTGACCTTTGTGTTCTTTGTGGTTAAATCTTCTTCCGTCCTTACGGGAATATCGCTGAAACCACTTCTTCGAGACTGCGCTGGACCTGCGGGTCGTCGGTTATTCCCCAGGTGACGGCGACGTGGCAGGCGCGCCGCGGCGCAATGCCTTCTTTAATCAGGCGTCCGGCATAGATCAGCA
>DASWHT010000162.1:0-1545 GCA_036398075.1 Binatia bacterium
CACCTGGGAGTAGGCATGGGTGTCCAGGCCTAGTCCCAGCTCGTGCAGCACGGTGTAACCGGCTTCGCTTAAATATTTAACCTCATGTTCGTTAGTCGCTTTGACATAGGGGCTGATGAGCACCAGTTTTTTGATGCCGCAATGATCGAATGCCCGGGTGATCGCTTGAGCGGTAGAGATGGTCGGACAGCCGCTGGCTTTTTCGATGATCCCAACGATGGCGGCTTCATGCGCCAGGCCGTTCTCCATCGAGTTCGCCGTACAGTGAAAAACGATGATTCCCGGCCTCACGTCGGAGAGAGCTTCTGCCGCCTCGGACAAGGGCTTTCTCAATTCGTCGAGGGGCTTGCGCCATTTACCAGTCATGCGCAACCGGGTCACGTGGACACTCACCCCCGGCGGCGCATAGCGGTTGAACTGCACCTCGGTCAAGCTGTTACTCGACGGAATGATCAGGCCGATGCGCGGCTCGGGACTCATAATCCGGCGGCTCCGAGGTTATAGAAGCGCCGCGCGTTGCCGTGGAGAAAGGCCGCTTTGTCGGCGGCGCTGATCTCTTCGTTTTCGAGAAATTCGTTGATCTCGTGTTTGCAAAACTCGTTGTTGACTTCGTGCGGATAGTCGCTGGAAAAAACCCAGGGCTTGTTGCCGATTCTCTTGATCGCGTGGGCGATATCGGGCTCTTCGCCCTCGCAGCCGACAAATATTCGTCCGGCGTCGATATGGCGCGCGATATATTCGCTGACCTTTTCTTTTGGCCGGAGTTCGAGGAAGCGTTTCCGCGGATCGTGCTGAATGTGAGTTTCCCAGGAGCGGTCGAAACGCTCGAGGCAAAGCAGCATCCAGGCGACGCCGCCTTCCATGAAGCCGAACTTGACGTTGGGATACTTGTCGAAAATGCCGTTGAAGACCATGCCGCCAAAAGAAATCATCTGGCCGAAGGGATGGCCGAGCGAGTGCACCGGCGCGTAGGGCGTCAAGTCGTCGAGGCCCATGTTCTCGTGGGCCCCGCCGTGGACGGCGATGGCGCAGCCTAGGCGGTCGGCCTCCTCATAAATCGGCCAGTAACGCTGATCGCCCAGGTTGGCTTGAATCCCCGTCGATGGCAGCATGGCGCCGCACATGCCGAGCTCTTTGACGATGCGTCTCAGCTCTTCCACGGCGGCTTGCGGCTCTTGCAGCGGAATCAGCCCCATCCCCTTAAAGCGTGGGCTGCGCTTCATGTAGGTATTGTAGAGCCAATCGTTGTACGCCCGCGCCACATCGATGGCCCAGTCGCGGCTGACGATCTTGCCGACAGAAAGGCCGAGGGTGGTGTAAAGCACGGTGGTTTCGATACCGACATCTTCCAGGAAATCGACCCAGCCGTCGGGACCAACTTTATTGAACGCGCCGGGTTGGAAGTCGTGCAAATTGGAGGAGTGTAAATGGTCGAGCGGCGGAAACAGGTTGTAAAAAGTATGGGTGTCGAATTTGTTCTGGTAGGGCTTCGGCATGTAGCGGATGATCTCGCCGCATTCCTCGATCACATGACCGTCGCCGTCG
>DASWHT010000163.1:0-6434 GCA_036398075.1 Binatia bacterium
ACGGGACGGACTTTGCTGATGAGCCCGGCGATGGTCGCCGCCGCGGCGCTCAACGGCAAGGTCGTGGACGTGCGGGACTATAAGTAAGAGACCTTGTGGTTCAAAACGTTTAAAACTCGGACTCACCACGAAGGCACGAAGGACACGAAGGGTTCGGATATTTATACTCTTAAACTTCGTGAACTTCGTGCCTTCGTGGTGAATATTTTTTTCTTCCGGCTCAATTTTGGTTGCGGCTTTGCCGCGCTAGGTCTCTGTGGTAAATACTCCTTCACAGAAAACCCGGAAGAGCCATATTTTATTCTCCATCCTCGCCGTTTTCCCGCTTCAAAACCCATACGGCCCCGGCGGCAAAGGCACGCGCAAAACTGAATGGAACAAAAAGAACGAGCCAAACGACAAGGCGAAGGCAAACGTCAAAGACAATACCCAACCGCGTCTTTCGACAAGCTTGAGAAGAAATGTCAGCGCAAGCAGCATGGTGAGGCGATAACCAAGACGCTCGATGGCGAAAACGGCAAAGGCGCACATGGCCAAGATCGCCAGCGCGTGGCGCCACTCGGTCCAACTGAGCGAAGACAATAACGGGGCACGGCGCGCCGAGACTATGAGAAGAAGACCGAAGATCGCAAGCAGTGACGCAAGCAGGACCGGGACAAAAGCTGGGCCGGGCAGACGAAAGGTTCCGAGCGGGAGATGACGGCTCTCCCAGATCACCAGAAGCGCGAACAAAACCAGCGCGCTTCCCGAGACCCGGTTTGTCGTCAACATGGCGCGGATCTTAGCAATTCGATTTATCGGTTACCAGTGTGGTGTCTCAGAAGTTCGCAAAAGAGGTCGGTGGTCTCGCCAACGTCGTGCCTGCCCTTCGGCGGGGCTCAGGACAAGCTCCAGCGGGCATCCAGAACCCCCACTTGTAAGGGACGGTCGCGACCGTCCCCTACAAAATTTGCTAAAAGACAAAGAGGGAGTAGTGGAGTCCGGGTCGCGCCAGCGATCGCCGACTTGCCCGGAATGACGAAGGTCAAAATAACCAAGATATAGTAGCCTGGTTATCAATGACCGCTTTACCGATTCCTGACGTACGAGAAACGTTCAGCTTAATTTGCTGCCGGTAAAACCCGGGTTCCCTCACGGACCAACTTTTGCCGCCGTTACGTCCCCGCTCGCGCCAAGACCCAGGGTCATGGGCAGTGTCACATAGTGCCGCCGGTTGGACACGGTGTCATCAAAAATCGCGAACCCGATCGGATAGGCTCTCCCGGGTCGCAGGACCTTGTCATCTGGATGGCCGGTATTCAGTTTGCGCCGGAACTCTACGACCCAGTGCCCGTCCACGTACCGCCCGAATACCAGTACGTCGGCAGCGCTTCCCTCTGGCTCGCGCTGGACGTACTGCGGCAGAAGATCTCCCGCGGCGAACTTGGCATTCGGGTCAAGCGCCACGGCGTTCTTCTTCTCAATCAGGGCCGCCCGTCCCATGCGAGCCTGGAGTGCGGCCTCGGGGATGGCTCGAAAACCTACGACTTTTTCATCGTACATAAATTGCGGTTTGG
Organism: Binatia bacterium; assembly: GCA_036398075.1. Taxonomy (GTDB): domain Bacteria; phylum Desulfobacterota; class Binatia; order UBA9968; family UBA9968; genus DATACQ01. The sequence goes on from DASWHT010000163.1 coordinate 1,557, forward strand.
GTGGGTTAGAGAACGGGGAACGGCCGGCATCGCCATTCCGGTACTCCAGAACCCAATCGTCGCTGGCGTAGCCGACAGCGTTAGAGCGACCGGCGCGCCACTGCCATAGATCGAGAAATTTTCCCGCTGCCTTGAGGTTGTTCAAATCTCCCGCCGGCTTCACCTTATCCCATGCGCCGGCTTCATCGCGCGCCGTCCGGGTAATCAACAAGTACTTCCGGATGTCGCCCACCCGCCGGCCTTTCTGGCCCCAGTATGGGTGGGGGTCAATCGCGCTCCGTGGGACATCCTTGGGCATGGCGCGCATGCTATTGTGGCAAGTCATCCAGCAGCCGACCTGTGAGAACGTCGCGCGTGAGCCGTCGAAGGCTGGCACGTTGTCAGGATCATCCAGTAGAATCGCCAACCGATCCTCATAGTTGGGTGGAATCCCTTTCTTAGTTGCGTCGGGTTTGGGTCCTCCCCAAGCCACCCACTGCTTGCCGTCATATCGCCACACCGTATGGATCGCGTGCGGCGCTTGAGTCGCCCAGCGGAATTGAAAGTAGACGAACTCGGCATCGTAGGCAGCCCGAACTGTAAGGTCAATGCTCGGTGCCTTCCCGGCAATGGGATCGGCTTCCCGGGGACCCGCTTGAACCAGCTTGGCCCCGAGCGATTTCTCTTGACCCGCGTGACAAGTAGTACAGCCCCCCTCTATCGCCGGGGCGCCGGGATGGGCAGCGCTGGTCAAGAACTCCCATGAGGCCTGGCCGGGGTAGAGTAACGTAACAGTCTTGGCTGCAACCTTGCTCCAGTCGCCGGGAAACCCAAAGAGTCGCGGTCCTGCCACCTCGGAAGGCGCAATACTGAGCCCGGCGCAACTTCCCACGATCACGGCGAACACCACCAGCGCCATCGCAGCGCCGGTCCATCTATGCTTGCTCTGCATCATCACCATTTTCGCTCCTCCATCAGATTCGACAAGCAGATGACATGCACTTCAATGTCTCAATCTCTATTAACCCCCACTACCCCAACGCTTGCGAAAAGTCCATATTCGCTGCTCCACCAAGAAAGGTCTTTGGCAAAAATGACGCGACTCACAAAGCCGTCAGGGGTCTTGTATCTTGATTCTGCTGAAAAACCTCCGTTCATCCTTCGAGAGCCTCAGGACGAACGGAGGAGCGGTTGAAATCATCAGAGATTTTCCGTTCATGCTGAGCCTAGTCGAAGCATTCTTAGGGTTTTTCAGCAGAATCGATAATTCAACAATTATCAAAACCCAGGGACCCAGCGAATTTGCAATAGTTTAGATATATAAGTGTGACCCCGTTCCCAGATGCTTCGCCAGAAAATCTCCCACCAGTGGACGGTAGCGAAAGGGCATGTTGTTGCAGACGTGGTTGCCGCCTTCGAGGAGAACCCATTGTTTTGGGCCTGACGCTTCGTCATAGATTCGTTTCGCTTGCTCCACCGGCACAAAATCTTTGGTGCCGTGAATAACCAGGAGAGGACAGCGGATGTTCTGCGCCAACCCTTCGAGCGTGCAGCGACGGTGCAATTCGACGAGCTTGATTTTGTCGTAGACTTTCCAGATGTGGGCGATGCGGGCGAATTCGAAGGGATCGTCAAGACGGTTGAGCACGCGGGAGCGGTCATACATGCCGCCCGCGAAAGCGCAGGCCTTGATGCGCTGATCACAAGCGGCTGAACGCGGCGCGAGATAGCCGCCCATGCTTGGCCCAAAGACGCCGAGCCGCTCGGCGTCAACGTGAGGTAATCTATCCAAATAATCGATGACGGCGGAAGTGGCGCGCTCGAACTCGACAATGAGGCCGCCCTGAAACCAGCTCTCGCCCTGCCCCGGCCCGTCGAACGTAAAAGTCGCTAGACCGCGGCGCAAGAGCCCATCTTCCATGGTCCGGGCTTCTTCCTTGGTCGATTCAAGCCCTGAGATGATTACTACCACCGGGGGGTTTTTGATCACCGCCGGGACGCGGAGATAGGCCGCCATCCGAAAATCCTCGAATAGCACCTCGTGGCGCTCGGCCGGCGGTTGCAGATGCGGCGCCGCTTTGGCGTAACATTCGACGCGCTTTTTAGCGGCAGGAATATATTGGTCCAGATCATCCGGAGAGTTATTGCAGCCGAAGTGATACGCCATCGCCGCCAAGAGATACGACTCGGTGGCGCTTCCCACATTGCCTTCGGCCTCGTTTTGAAGCGCAAACCGTTCGTGCTCCGCCGCCGTGGCGCACCACTCTCGACACCAGTCGTTCCACACTCCGATGCGTGCGGCGGTGGCTATCAGATCATTGTAATCGATCCCCTGAACGATCATGCGCGGCGCCCAGGTTTCCAACACGTGAGCGACCGTCGGGTCGGGATGAGTGGCAAGCATGGGAACGACTCCTTTCTAGCGCGGCGGCAATGGCCCCGCGCCAAAAATTTGTTTGAACAACTCAATAACCTCCGGATCGCGGGGCAGACCCTTGACAATTTTGTCGAGCGCCTCCGGCATCAGCGGCGGTGAATCGTCTCCCGTCTTCTTGTACTCTTTTTGAAACTCGGGATCTTTAAATGTTCGCCGCATCGCTTCCTGGAGAATTTCCACTCGCTCTTTAGGAGTTCCCGGAGGCAACACAAAGGGCGCGCCGGCGAGCTGAAAAGTGCGGTGCAGCAAAATCAGTTTGCGCTCCTTGTCGGACTTCGCGAAGTTTTCAAGGTCGGGGAGATCGGCGTAACGGGGATGGGGAAGTTTCTGACCCTTGGGGACTTCGACGATCGCATGGACATCCACCAGCTCTTTGTCCAGCCAGCCCTGGCGTATCGGATTGTCCGGATGATTCGTCCTTATGTCTACCTCGCCCCGCAAAAAAGCCACATCGAGCTCCGGGCCGCTGTATCCGACGACGAATTTCGGCTCTCTGATGCCCATCAAATATACAAACATTCTGCCGGTATAGTAGATCGTATGACCCACGGACTGAGCGCCGAGCCGGAGTCCGGGCACCGAACGCAGTTTCTCCAGACTACCGACGCCAGCGTCCTTGCGGCTTAAGAATATATGCGGGTGACCGCTGTAGGGAGTGCCGAGAAAAATCAGCTTATCCAGATCGTATTGAACCCCACTCTCGCCCACGACCGCCGCCGGCACCACAGAGGAGGTGAGAGCGCCCATGGTGAGCCCATCGGTTCGAGCCGTTCTGTAAACATGATTTGCAGCCTTTCGGCCTCCACCTCCCGGCATGTATTCAATCACGATATTGGGATTTCCCGGAATATGCTTGCGGAGGAAAGAAACAACAGTTCGTATGCGCAAGTCGGCCGTGCCGCCCGGATTAGTTGCGGCGACCACAGTGATATTTTTGTCCTGGTAAACGGGGTTCTGCGCAACCGCGTTGCCGGATAAAACATGCCAGAGCGAAAGCAGGATGCCGGTCCTGGTCAAAAAATCGCGCCGCTGATTCGTGTTCTTCATCGTTTTTCCTCCATAACGCTGCTGATGCAGTTGCGCTCCTATCGGTTGCGCGCTAACTGTCCGTTTCGCTCACACCGCCATGACGCATGAAACATACCGGCATATGCGTCGTGTTGCGCGCGTAACCGATTTTGCCCTTCCCGTCGATAATGATCAGGCCGCCAGCGGCGCCGGTTTTTTCAGCGAGCAGGGCGACGGCTTGTTGCGCCGCCAATCGCGCGCCCGCTCCGTTGCGGATGAACTCTAACGCCGACTTCGCGAGCACGACGCGCATGATCGCCTCGCCGTGGCCCGTGCAAGACACGGCGCCCAATTCATCGGCGTAGGTACCGCAGCCTAACAGCGGTGTGTCGCCGACGCGGCCCGGCAGTTTGTTGAAGATTCCCCCGGTCGAAGTCGCGACGGCGAGTTTGCCGTTTGCATCCAGCGCCACGCAGCCCACGGTGCCATGCTTTTCCTCCCAGCGTTTCTTCGCGCTCGCGACAATGAGCGCGTCGAGAGGGCATTCTGGAAAATTTATCGCCCGCGCGAACAGAAGTGCGCCATCACCCGCAAGCAACACGTGTCTTCCGTCTTCCATGACGCGGCGGGCGAGGCTAATCGGATTCTTTATCCCGGAAACGGCGGCGACCGCGCCGGCGCGCAGCGATGGGCCATCCATGATGGCCGCGTCCATCTCGACCTTACCGAGGCTGCTGAGGGTCGAACCCGTCCCCGCGTTAAAGAGCGGATTGTCTTCGAGGACGACTACGGCGGCCTCGACGGCATCCGGCGCTGCGCCACCGCGCTCAAGAATCTCCCAACCCATACGGGCGGCCTGCTTGCAGCCTTCGAGCCGCGCCGGAAGACTATCGTCTTTGATCGGCCCCGCGCCGCCGTGCACGATGATGGCCGGTTGGAAGTTGGTGGCCATAAGAAACAGACTATGCGAAACGACTACGACTCTGCGCTAAGCTCGCGCAATTTCTTACCTCCTCTCCCTTTGGGAGAGGAATGAGGTGAGGGTTCCGTCGTAGCTCGCACCCTCACCCTTGCCCTCTCCCAAAGGGAGCGGGTAATGCTAACTGCTGGGCTCAGTTAACGAGTTCCCGCAGTACCGCGCGGCAGGGCGCGCCGTCGGAACCAGCGAGCTTCACCGGCGGGCAAATCAGCTCGTAACGGCCCGGCGGCACATCGGAAAGATCGATACCTTCGAGCAAGATCACACCGTAATCGAGAAACGCGCGGTGCACCGGCACCTGTTCATCGGCCTTCGCCGCGGAAAGATAATCAAGCCCGACCAGTTTAACGCCGGCTTCCACCAGCGCTTTGGCTCCGTCGACGGAAAACGCCGCGAAGGTCGGATCATAGACGCCTTTCTTGAGCAGGGCTGAATTTCTCGTCTTGAACAAGACGCGCGACTCTCCTTGAACGCC
>DASWHT010000164.1:0-5327 GCA_036398075.1 Binatia bacterium
ATCAGGTTATAGACCTGATCGAAGGTCACATCATTGATGCGCGCGAGAATCTTGAAAACTCTCGGCGACTCGGCGAGCAAGAAAACCATGATCGCGGTTTCCACCGGCGGGCAGCCGACTTTCACGCAGGGCACTTCTTTAATGACCATGGGCGCATCGGGTGGAAAGGTGAGGATCGTTTGCACCCAGTAGCGAATCCAAGGCGATGAAGAATTTCGTTTACGGAAACTCTCTTCTGTCCCTGGCAGGTTTACTTGCCCCAGGGGGCACGAATCGAGTGGCGCACGAGTCATCGAAAATGTTAGACTGATTTCATGAGTACGATGATATCTGAGGTATACGACGCTCTAAAAGAAGCGGGTGCCAGCGAAGAAAAAGCCCGAAAAGCGGCTGAAGCCGTGGCAAGCTACGAAAATCGCTTTGCGCGTATGGAGGGCGATTTGGCCGTGGTGAAGTGGATGATTGGCTTTAATCTCGCGATGACAGTCGCCGTTCTGTGGAAAGTCTTTTCGGCGTAATGCTTTCGGACCACCCGGTAAATCGTATCTTGACCGCGACGAGGCTCGGTGAAACGCCGCCGGGGAAGCGGCATCTTTGTCGTCGTGCCTGACCGGCTGACGTTGAACGTTAACAACGCGTGCCAATATTGTTTCGAGCGCAACGGGTCGAAGTTCTCACAGTTAGCGCGTGGAGCCGAAATTGACTCATGGCACCAAGAGAGTTGATACGATCCCACCCTCGCCCCCGTGGAATACCGGGCTGCAATTCCACGGGGGCGAGGGAAGGGTGAGGGTCCTCTCCCAGAGGGAGAGGAAGTAATAGTGCAGAGCCGTGAAAACTGCCAGTGCAAGCTGCCAGTCAGCCTTGGGCTGATCACAAATTAAGCCTCCGGCTCTGCCGGAGATACATGATTGGATTCTGAGATCCTGCCGAGAATGTAGGGAGCGGGTTTCAAATCCGCGCTTCGAATTAACAGCATGGCAGGGGATTTTCGATCAGGTTATAGACATGGTCGAAGGTCACCTCGTTGATGCGCGCGAGGATTTTGAACAGTCGCGGCGGCTCGGCGGGCAAGAAGACCATGATCGCGGTTTCCACCGGCGGGCAGCCGGCTTTCACGCAGGGCACTTCTTTAATGACCATGGGCGCATCGGGTGGAAAGGTGAGGATCGTTTGCACCCAGTAGCGGATTTGGTCTAGGGTAAAATTTGAAACATCCTGCTTGCGCCCGAAGGGATCGACGTCTGCGGCTGAAGCGTCGCCGTTTTCAGCCGCGATGCAGCCCATGAAACCTCGAGTGATCTTTTCTTTGTTCAGTTCGCGGCCGATGAAGACGAGACGGTTTAATCTGTCTTCGAGGTCTCCCCACGGGCGCCCCGGCCGGCCCTCGAAAAGCATGTGCACTCCCTGGAAAACAAATTGATCGGGGTCTTTGCGCAGGTTTAGAATCCCCTTCATGCGCATGATCCGTTCGCCGAACTCGGCGATCAGCTCGCGAAACCATTGGCTGATTTTGACGCCGTCGAGATCGCCCGCCGTCACGATGGCGACCGTTTCGATGTCTTCCGTGTGTTTGTGATTGTGGTCGTGCTGTTCGGCTTTGACCTCGAGGCTGAGGCTGCGCAGATCCAGGACCATGCCGATGTCCACGTCGGAATTTCTCGTCTGGCAGATGCGCGCGGCGCCGTTCAGGTTTCTGATCTTATATTCCAGCTCCGGCAGGTCTTCGGGGTTGATGAGATCGGTCTTATTCAACAGCACCATGTCGGCGAAGGCGATCTGCTCCTTCGCCTCGGGCGAATTGCTGAGCTGTTGAAAGATATGCTTGGCGTCGACGACGGTGACGACGCCGTTGAGCTGGTACTCGCTTTTGATCCGCTCGTCGACGAAAAAGCTCTGCACCACCGGAGCAGGATCGGCGAGGCCGGTCGTTTCAATCATCAATGTGTCGAACTTCGATTTGTGTTCGAGCAGTTGAAAAAGGCCGCGCAAGAGGTCGCCGCGCACGGTGCAGCAAATACAACCGTTGCTCATCTCCACGATTTCCTGGTCCGAGGAGATCAGCAAATGATGGTCGATTCCCACTTCGCCGAACTCATTGACGATGACGGCGACCCGCCGGCCATGTTCGGCGGTGAGTATGCGATTGAGAAGGGTTGTTTTCCCCGCGCCCAGAAAACCCGTCAGTACGGTAACCGGGACTCGTTGATCGCTTGTTTGCAGCATAGACTGGAATTTCCTCTAAAAGTAACAATGCGAGAGTGTTGAGTCAACCTGGCATGCGTACTACGATCGGTTATTTATGAGGATAATGTGAAATGAAACTCAAGAGATGTAGGATGGGTTGAGCGAAGTGAAACCCATCAGAAAGGCGGTCGCGAACCCGATGGGTATCGGCGCACGGCGCCTCAACCCATCCTACGGTTTGATGATCTTTCATTCGAGGAGGACAATGTGAAATGAAACTCAAAGGAAAAGTGGCGTTCATCACCGGCTTCGGTTCCGGCTTGGGTCAGGCCATCGCGGTGATGTTCGCCAAGGAAGGCGCGGCGGTGGCGGGCACCTCGCCCACCGAATCTAAGGGGCGGCAGACCGTGGCCATGGTCGAGAAACTCGGCGGCAAAGCATTGTTCTGGCCCGGCGATGTTGCCAACTCGGCACAGATGAAAACCTTGATCGATGAAACCGTCCGGCAGTTGGGGGGCATCGATATCGTCGTAAACAGCGGCGGCGTGCGCACCAACGGCAGCATCACCGACATCACGGAAGAGGATTGGGATCGCACCCTGGACGTTAATCTAAAAGGCGCTTTTATAGTTTCGCGTCTGGCGATTCCGGAGATGAAAAAGCGCGGCGGCGGTGTGATTCTCCATATCGCGGCGCGGTCCGGAATGCTCGGTCAGTCGGGACGGGCGGCCTATTGCGCTTCCAAAGGCGGTATGGTGCGGCTCACCGAAGCGATGGCCATGGATCACGCCAAGGATAAGATTCGCGTGAACTGCATCTGCCCCGGTCCGACGCGAACACCGATGGTAGATACGTCCACGCCAGAGAAGCTGGCACGTTACAAAACCAGAGTGCCAATTGGCCGGATCGGCGAGCCGGAAGATGTTGCCTATGCGGCGCTCTATCTGGCCTCGGACGAAGCTTCGATGGTGACGGCGGCGATACTTCCGGTGGACGGCGGAATGCGCCTGACGGGACCCTAGGACTCAAATGGTTCCAAACGTTCCAACGGTTCCAATCGTTCCAAACCTCGCGGCGGTTCAAAGTTCAAGGTTCAAGGTAGTAAGCGGCTCTGAGCCGCTGTTCCAGTCGTTAAAGCCGTTGGAGGGGACTGAGGGAAAAGAAAATGGAGAATTCAGAATTGAGAAGGCAAAATGCGGAATGAAATATGCCTATCCCGTTTTTGCAATGTGACATCTGAGATTTGCGATTCCGAGCGAAGCGAGGAGATGCCATGATTGATTTACGACCACTGGGAATCGAGGACTATGCTGAGCGCCATAGCAAGCCGCTGTCGGATATCCATTCCAAGTTATGGCTCGAGACTTTCACCAAGACCCGTAGCCCTGGAATGATGGTCGGCGCGCTGGAGGGCGCGTTTCTCAAAATGTTGGTGCGTATGACCGGAGCGCGGCGGATTCTGGAGATCGGCATGTTTACCGGTTATAGCACGCTGGCGTGGGCCGAGGCGCTACCCAAAGGCGGCCATATCGTCAGCTGCGATATCAATCCAGAGACCACCGAAATCGCGCGCCACTATTTCGCCCAGAGCGCGCATGCCGATAAAATCGAAGTAAAACTAGGACCCGCTTTGTTTTCGCTCAAGTTCATCCCCGGGCCGTTCGATATCTGCTTTATCGACGCCGACAAAGAATCCTACGGCGATTACTACGACGCGTGCATGGAATTGGTGCGCTCCAAAGGGCTGATCGTCTTGGACAATATGCTCAGGAGCGGCCGGGTGCTCGATCCCAAGGACCCCGGCAGCCAGGCCATCGACGCGCTCAATAAAAGAATTCGCCACGATCCGCGCGTCGACAACGTGCTCTTGCCGCTGCGCGACGGCATCATGTTGGTGTATAAGCTTTAGCGCGGACGCTAGGTTCAAGGTTCAACGTTCAAGGTTCAAGGTAAAAGACTCGGTTTTCACACGTAACGTTGGGGTTGAATCTGTTCGCCGCACTCAAGGTGACGGGCGAGTGATTTGGGCAATTTGACGAACGCGTGGGGATCTGATCCCAATCAAACCTTGAACTTTGAACTTTGAACCTTGAACAGCACACGCTCGCCGCCGAGCGTGTGCAGAGTTCGCTGCAAATCATCGGGCGACGGCGCCACCCAAGTGAATCTGTTGCCGCGAAAACTCATGGTCAGGCGCGCCGCATGGAGAAAATGGCGTTTGAGACCGAAGCGTTTGCGAAATGACTTGTTGAAACCGAAGTCTCCATGTCGGCTATCTAAGACGACGGGGTAACCAAGTTTCGCGAAGTGCAGCCTGATTTGATGCATTCTGCCGGTTTCGATGGTCACGCGGACCATTGTCGTATCGGAGAACCGTTTTTCAATTCGATAGTGGGTTATCGCCCGCACGGGTTTTCCATCCCGCCCCGGCAAAGGGAAGTCGATGGTGCCGGTATTTCGCGGCAACCGGCCGGCCACCAGGCAGAGATATTCCTTGTCAACTTCTCCCCCCTCGAAGTAGCTCGCGATTTCTTGCGCGACCTCGACATTTTTCGCGACCAGCAACACGCCTGACGTGTCCTTGTCCAAGCGGTGGACCAGGCGCGGCTTGAACGGCGTTCCTCGGAAATAGGATTCGAGAAGACCGAGGAGCGTGCGATTCTTGGCAATGGCTTTCGCTTCATGGACGGCGAGGCCGGCGGGTTTATTAAGCACCAGGAGTTCAGTGTTTTCGAAGAGAACCTCGAACTGCGGCGGTTCGACTCGCGGGCCTTCGGCCTGCCTGGTCTCAGGCTCGAAAGGGATGAAAAGCTCGATCCGGTCTCCAGGTCGAACTAGATCGTGCGCCTTGGCGCGTCTGCCGTTCACGCGTACGCCGTTTTTACGAAACAGCTTGCGCACGTAGCCGATGGGAAAATTTCTGGTGAGAAAGTTCTCGATTTTCTTGCCCGTTTGACCCTCTGGAACGATGATCTCTTGCATCACTCTTGATAGTTACAGTCATGGCCCCGATCGGGTCAAGTCGAAATTTATCAATATTTGCAATTCCGTAGCGATTAAGATAGCTTACAGCATGGCGCATGCCGAGTGTCGGCGCGCGCATCCAGGTGAGGTAGTCATTGAACCGTATTGAGTCGGTC
>DASWHT010000165.1:0-3994 GCA_036398075.1 Binatia bacterium
CTGAAGATCCATCAATCCTCCCTAGTTGTCGCTAACGCTCCCGTTCACTTACGTTGCTGCGCTCCCGTTCCAGTCGTTCCAAACGTTTAAACCGTTTCCCCGCCTCTGTCCTCCCCCGCGCACGCGGGGGAGGATCAAGGAGGGGGTTGAACGACTTGAACATCTTGAACGTTTTGAACGGGAGCGAAGCGACAGAATTATTTTTCACTCGACAGCCGTTTCAACGGCTCCAGTCCGGGCCGGAACTTTTTCTCGTCGAGGAACTCGCGCATGCCGCGTGCCCGCGTCTGATCGGGATCGGCGGCGCGAAGCGCCATGCTCTTCGCTCCTAAATATTCGTAAGCTTGATCCATGTCCATGCCGCGCACGGCGCGTATCGCTTGTTTGGTGTACGCCAGAACCACGGGGCTCTTCGCCATCAGTTCGCGCGCGATCGTAACAGTTTCCGCGCGCAACTCATCCGCCGGAACGGCCAGTGTGGCAATGCCCAACTCCACCGCCTTGCGGCCGTCGATGGTGCGGCCGGTCATGGCGTAGAACAAGGCATTTCGGTACGACACCATGTCGCCGAAGACTTTGCTCACGTTGCCGCCGGGAATAATACCCCAGTTAACTTCCGACAGACCGAAGGTCGCGTTGTCCGCCGCGATCACGATATCGCAGGCCGCGAGGGAAACGAATGCGCCGCCGTAACAGTAGCCGTTAACCATGGCGATACTGGGCTTGCGCGACCAGGTAAGCAACTCAGTTGCCCAGCGGCGGTGCGCCGTAGCCGCTCGGAAGCGCGCCACGGGGTCCTGATCCGTCTCGCGAAAATACTGCTTGAGATCCATCCCCGCGCTCCAGCTGTTGCCGGCGCCGGTAAGGACGATAACCTTAGTTTCCTCGTCGGTTTCCAACCCGAACAGGATCTCTTCCATCTCGACATGGAGCGTCGGGTTCATCGCATTGCGCTTTTCCGGCCTATTGAACGTGATCCATGTAATGCCTTCGCCGTCGGTTTCGACCAGAACGCAGGTGTATTCCTTCTTCGTAGTCATCAGGGTTCTCCTTTAGAACGTATTATTTCCAGGGTTTTCTTATTCCGGCGCAGCAAGTTCAATCCACAAACAATACGGTGGCGGTTATCTGAAAATACCTGGCTTTGACGCCGAAGCTAGTCGATTTGCTTTCTGTCAGTCAAGCGGAAATGAGTAATATGCCCACGGGATGGGTCCCCAAGCGCCGCGAGCGGTCATCGTGAGGACCGCTTTCGGGTGGGGATAGACATTTGCGCCGCCCTGGAGTATTCAGCGTCATATCGGCATCCCAGCAGCCTGCGGCTGCGGTTCAACGTTTAATGTTCAAGGTTCAAAGTCAGGGATTGGGCTTATGCGGTTCTTAAAGATCCGAGATACGTTGAACATTGAACCTTGAACAGAGACCCCCATGGATCGTGCTCGGACGGCTTGCACGAGGGACCGCAATTTCGAATTTATGAAAATACTTGGGAGGATATAACGATGCAAATCCTGTGGCTCTTGGTCCTGTGCTCTTGGCTTATCGCGGTAGCTCCTCTCGAAGCCGCCTCGGACAAACCCAAACGCGGCGGCACTCTTACCCTGGGGATATCCAGGGAGCCGGTATTGATGCATCCGATGATCGCCACCGGCAGTGTTGAACGAAAGATTCGCGAGCTGATGTTCGATTCGCTGCTGGGCGTGGATATCAACGGCAAGATTCAACCGAGTCTGGCCGAGTCCTGGACGATTTCGAACAACGGCCGGCTGTACACTTTTAACTTGCGCAAGGGAGTGAAGTTTCACGACGGACGGGAAATGACGGGCGAGGACGTGAAGTATGCTGTTACGTACGCGATGAACCCGAAGAACGGCGCTTACGGCCAGAGTATGCTCGCCCCCGTGGAACGGGTCGAAACGGAAGGCAAGTACGTCGTCAAAATGTTTCTCAAGAAACCGAGCCCGCCTTTCCTTGCCTCGTTGACCGACATTCAGCCGTTTACGGTGGTGCCAAAAGAGTCGCTGCCGGAAGGGGTCAATAAGCTCGACCGATTTCCACCGGGCACCGGACCCTTCAAGGTCCTCGAGTGGCAGCCGGGCCAGCGCTTCGTGTTCGAGCGCTTCCCCGACCACTGGGGTCACAAGGCCTTTGTCGACCGCCTGATCCTGCGTACGATCCCGGACGGAACGATCAGGTTCACAGCGGTCCAGACAGGGGACGTTGATATGATAGAATTTACGCCCTTCGAGTGGGTGAAACAGGTCGCCGACGGAAAAATCAAAGGGCTTCATATGGTTAAGGCGCCCTACGCGAGTTTCCGCCGTATGGTCTTCAACGCCGCGGCGCCGCCGTTTAATAATAAGAAGATGCGCCAGGCCATCGCCTATGCGATCGATAAGAAGGAGCTCATGCACGCCGCCTTTTTCGGTTATGGCGACCCGGTGGACCAAAGATACCCGGCCGGCCATTCGTGGTTTGTCGAAGGATTCCCGCCGCAGACCCGCGACCTGGCGAAGGCCGCCGCCCTCTTGAAAGAAGGCGGTTACAAAGGCGAAGTGATTTCAGTGAATTCCTATCCGGGCGAGTACGAGCCGATGATTACCACTCTCCAGGCCCAGCTTAAAAAGGTCGGCATCAACGTCAAGATCGAAAACATGGATTTCGGCGCCCATCGCAGCCGCATACGGAGCGGCGATTACACCCTGAACGTCTCCGGCGGCAATCTCGAGACCGATCCCTATGAAGCCTATGGCGCCAATAGACGCTGTGAGTCGGATCTCAAAAAACGCCGCAACAACCTATCCGGCCACTGCGACAAGGAGGTCGAGGCCCTGCTCGACCAGGCGGAGCAGGAGCTGAACGACGCCAAGCGTAGAGCTCTGATCAAGCAGATCCTGCACAAACATTTTGACGACGTGGCGGAAATCTATCTCGGCTTCGCGCCGCGCTTTTTCTCCATGCGCGACTACGTCAAGGGCTTCACCACCTCCGGCGACGACATCTACCGCTGGTGGGGCGGCGGCTTGAACTACGTCTGGTTGGACAAATAAACGATCCCGGCCGCTGTTGTGAGGAGTGAGCGCGAAACGAAAATCGATCTCCGAGTGCCAAATAGTTTTCCGCGTACCAATGTGAACGAAGGGACCACCTGATCGGGTGAGTCCCTTCTTTCAAATTGGGTAGGTTTGTAAAATGAAATCGACTAAGCTCGGCGCCAGTTCAGCCAAGACCCCAAACCCTCCGCGCTCAAACTCCGGCTGATCCTCAACAATTGGAACGACTGGAACGGTTGGAACTGTTGGAACCGTCCGCTTCACGCTATGGTCTGACGTTAAACCTGATAAGATAGTTATCGTGCTCGCCAGCGCAGCGTTACCGAGAAAAGGAAATCTCCATGCTCTCCCGAAGCGGATTTAGGATTGTTCTTGCGATTTGTGCTTTTGCCTCAGTCAGTTTGATCGCGACTCCGAGCTCGGCGGACCTGCAAAAGTACGTCAACAAGCCTGAGGCCGCATTCGAGTGGCAACTCAAAAACCAAATCGACAGCGAGCAGTCCGGCGATCGGATTTACGATCTTCAGTTCGTGTCGCAGGTTTGGCAGGGGAAGAAATGGCAGCACCAGCTGCAAATTTACCGGCCGGCGGACGCCGCGCCAGGCTCGATGACGTTCTTGTGGGTGACCGGCGGTTCGGCGACACCCGAGTCGGTTTCCTTCGGCATGGAACTGGCGCGCAAGAGCAAGGCTCCGGTCGCCTTTGTCTATCATATTCCCAATCAGCCGTTACTCGAGGGGAACCTGCGGGAAGACGATCTGATCGCCGAAACCTTCGTGCGTTACCTCAAGTCCGAGGATGAGAGCTGGCCGCTGCTCTTTCCGATGGTGAAGAGCGTCGTCAAAGCGATGGACGTCTTGCAGGCGTTCGGTAAAAAAGAATGGAGCGCGCCGGTCAATAAGTTCATCGTCGCCGGCGCGTCGAAGCGCGGGTGGACGACC
>DASWHT010000166.1:0-7031 GCA_036398075.1 Binatia bacterium
ATGCCCCTCCAACCATCGCCAAAAAACTTATCGCCTTCTTTGTCCACCTCAGGGTCTTTCATCACTTTCAGAAAAGCTTCGCGCAGCAGTTTGACGAGATTTTCCGGGGTGCCCTCGGGGGCGACCAGGTACTTATCCAGTTCCGACGCGCCGGCCCAAGCCTGGTAGGCTTGCCACGATAAGCCTGTGGGCTTCTTTGCGCCCAGGTGTTCGAGGAAAGTAGGCACTTCGGGAAAATCCTCGCGGCGCTGCTCTTCCTCGGTGGCCACAACCTGTACGACGCCCTCGCGTTGCAGATCTTTCACAAGCTTTGCGTTCTGAGTAGCCCAGATATCGATCTCGCCCTGGCGGATGGCCAGCTGCAGCTCGCGGCTCCCAGGATAGCCGTAGATCCAGCGCAGGTTCCAGCCGAGATATTCTGCGCCCCAAACCGTCATCGCAATCCAGTTGCGGATGCCGTCGGTGTCGCCGACCACCACCTGTTTTGCGCTTTTGTTCGTAAACCTTGCTCGCGCGTCGTTTCGAATCATAAGGAGGCTTCCCGGCCGGGCGACGCCGCCGATGATTTTGAATTTTCTCGGATCGTATTTAATTGAAGGACCGCCGCGGGCGAAGCTCGCCACGCTGGAGGACGAATCTTGCATGATAGTCAGGCCGTCGGGTTTTACCTCGCTGGCGAAGTAATTGTTGGCGATGGTGCCGCCACCGCCGCCCATGTTCTGGATGGCAATCTTTGGATTGCCCGGCAGGTATTTCGATAGATGCCGCGCGACCAAGCGACCCGCTGTGTCCGTCCCGCCGCCCGGACCGGAGCCGATTAGAAATCTGATGGTCTTGCCCTCGTAGAATGGCGCTTCGGCGGTCCGGGCAGTATCTACCCATATAAACGACCACAATAAAAAACCGCAGAGAACGCCAATATGCAACGCTCGCGTTTTCATAATGAGTCTACCCCCTTTTCGCCGGTCCCGAGTTCAACGCTCATTTGCGCTCGTCAGCCTATACGGCGAGCGTATTCTACACAAGACCGCCGTTTAGGCAACATGCTTTTGAGCTTTTGCGCCCGCCGGGATGCGGTCGTAAACCCCATAAGATGATTGACATGACCGCGACACAATAATAAGCGATAGAATAGAATTGGCCGCGCCGCTGCGTCGCGTAATGAAACGACGGAAATGAGAAAAGCAAAAAAAGCATGCCGCGCCGACCTCGCAAAGGTCGGCTCGGGCACTCCTGCGCGACAGTGGTTCCGGCGCTATTGGATGGTCGCGGGGACGACGCGCGATCTGTGCGATATACCGCAGACCGTGAGAATTCTCGGCGAAGACGTCGTGCTGTTCCGCGATTCGAATGGCAAGATCGGCCTCGTTGGCCAGAGCTGCCCGCACCGCGGCACATCGTTGGAATACGGCGACATCGAGGACGGCGGCATCCGTTGCCCGTATCACGGCTGGTTGTTCAACATTCACGGCCAATGCCTGAACATGCCTGGCGAGCCCAAGAACAGCGAGTTCGCAGCCAAGGTGAAGCATCTGGCATATCCGGTGAAAGGGCTGGGCGGATTGATCTTCGCCTATATGGGTCCTCTCCCAGAGGGAGAGGGAAATGTGTCGAGGTAACGGGAAACGAGAGCGACAATAGCCAATTGTAGGTGAAATTCTCAGGAGGAAAGACATGATTCGCGGAGTTTTGTTGCCGATTATCACGCCCTTCGATGACAGGGTCAGAGTGGATGAAGAGATGATGCGCCAGCTGGTGGATTTTCACATCAACGCCGGCGTGCAAGGCTTGTTCGTTCTCGGCTCCACCGGCCAGGGGCCGGCCATGACCATTGAAGAACGCAAACATGCGGCGGCGATCGCCCTCGACCAGGCGAAGAAGCGGATACCGGTGGTGATCCACGTCGGCACGGCCGACGCCTGGAGCGCGACGGACTTGGCCGAGCATGCCGCCGCCCACGGCGCCGATGCGGTCGCCATTGTGCCGCCTTATTATTATTCGGACCATACTGAGTATGAAATCATCGCGCACTACCAAGCCGTCCATAAAGCCATGTCACTGCCGATCTACATCTACGAGAACCCCAAGTACTCCGGCATTTCGATTCCGCCGGGTTTCGCCCTGCGCATGAAGGAGCAAGTGCCGGCGCTAAAGGGCATCAAAGTCGCCTATGGCCAGGGCGCGCTCTTGGAATATGTCAGATTGCTGCCGGATGTATCGGTATTTACCGGCAACGCGGACCTGTTTGGCCTCATGCCTTTCGGTCTGGCGGGTATGATCAATCCGCCGACCAGCTTCGTGCCGGAGCTGTGCGTCGCGTTGTTCAAGGCCCTCGATAGCAAAGATTATCTCGCGGCGGTGGAAGCGCAAAAAAGAGTCGATGCCGCCGCGCGCATCGTCGCGGCGCGGCTGCGCAAATGGGGACGCGTGCCCTTGCAGGAGGTGTATCGCATGCGCGGATTTGCGGTGAAGCGCTTCCCGAAATGGGATACGGAACAGATGCCGAAAGAAGAGATCGCGAAGCTGGAACGGGAATTGAGAGAAGAAGGTATCCTCGGGCAGTAGGGGCAGGCCTGCGTGCCTGCCCGGAGCGGGGTCGGAGGGAGATTTTTACACAAAGAGCACAAAGGTCAAAAGTTACGGGGGACGGCTGTGGCCGTCCAAATTTCGGAAAATTTAACCGCAAAGAACGCAAGGGACGCAAAGAAGAGGGGAGTAACCACGAAGGACACGAAGAGCACGAAGTTTATGTGAAGTCCATGAAAGACGAACTCGCAAAACGGCTCGTCCGGAGCCTCAAAGACGCCGGCATCAACTTCGTTACTTACTTGCCGGAAACGCGCCTGAGCCAGATCATTCCGCTGCTTCGTGACGATCCCGATCTGCAGCTGATCGCGGTGTCCAGCGAGCAGGAGGCGGTAACGATCGCGGCCGGGGCGACGCTGGGCGGAAAGCAGGCGGCGGTTTACATGGAAAACACCGGCATCTACGTGTCGAGTTACAGTTTGCTCACCGTCGGCAAACAGCTCGGCGTGCCGGTACTTCTCATCGTAGGCTATCTGGGCGGCGTCCCAGACCAGCGCAACAGTTTTCTCTATGCGACCATCGGCAAGCACACGATTCCGGTGCTGCAAGGGATGGGTATCGATTATATGCTGCTCGAAGACGGCGTGAACCTCGAAGGCAAAATCCAGGACGCCGTGCGCGGGGCGTACGCTTTGCGCGCGCCTTTCGCGTTGCTCTTCGCCGGGGAGTTTTCCGTATGATCCGCCATGAATGTCTGGAGCTGCTGGCGGCGAGAATGACCAACCAGCTGGTGGTGACTTCACAAAGCGGCCAACGCATCGAGTGGGCGCATCTGTCGAAGCACGAAGGTAACCTGCTCGTCGGCATGATGGGTTGCGCCATCGGTGTGGCGACCGGCTTGGCGCTGGCGTTGCCGCACCGCAAGGTGATTGCCTTGGATTCCGACGGAAGCGTATTGTTGTCGCTTTTTAACCTGGCGACGCTGGGCAACTTGCGGCCGAAGAATCTGGTCGTCTACGTTTTCGACAACGGCGTCTATAGCGGCAGCCGCATCAGTTATCCGACGGCGACTTCCGGCAACACGGACTTGGAAGCCGTGGCGCGCGGCGCCGGCATCGTCAATGCGCACACCATCCGCGACCTCGCTGATTTCAAGAAAAAGGGCATCGATGCGCTTGCGCAAAACGAACTGGCTTTTTTCGTCTGCAAAGTCGAAGAAAGCCTTTTGCACCGCGAGATTCCGCGGCCGAATACTGATTTGGCGGAGAACAAATACACGTTCGTGCGCTACTTGGAACGGACGGAGGAGAAAACCATTCCGTTCATCGGGCGGGGATAGAGCACTTCAATGCGGATGGGCGCCCATGTCTGGCGATGGCTCCAGACGAGACGAGCGAATACACCCTCGCCCGCTTGCGGCAGAGGGCAGGGGGCGAGGGTCTGGTGCGAGACGCTCCCTCACCCTAGCCCTCTCCCCCACGAAGACGTGGTGGAGAGGGTAAATTTTCTTGTCGGCGTTAAGCCGATGATATCCGAACGCCGTCGCCTTCTAGGCAAGGATTGTTCAATGCAACATTTCTGGAGGTAGGATGAGAAAAATCATGATCTTATTCGTGCTGGCGGCTTTGTCGACATTTGTGGTTGTCAGCGCTCCGCAACCAGTTCGCGCCCAAGAGTACAAAGACAAGACGGTCACAATCATCGTCGGCTATTCGCCGGGCGGTTCGTTCGATCTCTACGCGCGGGTGCTGGCACGCCACATTGGCCGCCACCTGCCCGGCAATCCGACGAGGATCGTCGAGAATATGACCGGCGCCGGCGGCATCATCGCGGCGAATCATCTCTACAATCGCGTGAAGCCCGACGGTTTCACCATCGGCGCCTGGGCGTCGCCGCTGATTTTGCAGCACGTCATGGGTAATGGCGCGGTGCAGTTCGACGGGCGCCGCTTCGGCTATCTCGGCATTCCAAGCGAGTACGATACGGTGTGCACGTTCAACCAGCAAAGCGGCATCACCAAGATGGATGATTGGATCAACGCCAAGCGGCCGCAAAAGATCTCGACCATCGGCCCCGGCACCAGCACCTCTGACATTCCGAAACTTCTCAAAGCCGCGCTCAATCTGCCGATGGACGTGATCGACGGCTACAAGGGTGGCGCGGACGCGCGATTGGCGGTGGAGTCCGGCGAAGTCGACGGCTACTGCGGCTCCTGGGGCACCCTCGAAACCGTGTGGCGCGCGGCTTACGAGAGCAAGAAAATCGTTCCGGTGTTGCAAGCCGCGCCCAAGTCGCATGCAAAATACAAACATATCCCGCTGGCGAACAGTTACGCCAAAACGGAAGAAGCGCGCGAGTTGATAAAAGTCGCGGACGATGTCCACGGCGCGCAGTTTGTCTTTTCCGTCCCGCCGGGCATGGCAAAAGACCGGCTCGAGCTACTCCAACGCGCTTTTGTCCGAGCATTCAAAGACCCGGATCTTTTGGCTGAAGCCAAAAGATCGCAATTGGACATCGCGCCGGTGGACGGCCCGACGATCACGAAGACTCTCATGGGACTCTACGATCTCAAGCCGGCGACGATAGCGAAGCTGAAGGATATCTTGCTGCCGAAGAAGAGATAAGAATCGTGTTCGGGGTTCGTGTTCGTGATGGTAAGGGAGAGAGCGAAGAGAAAATGGAAGACATGTTCGTGCAATAATCTCAGTCTAATCGGCTGCCGTAGACGTACTTGATGGGAATTGCCGATAGATCGACGCCTTCAAGACAACGAACGTTGATTCCCCATTTATCCGGAGCGGTACGCGGACGACGGAACGGCAAGATGCCGCAGTGAGGGCAGAAATAATCCTTGGCGGTCTTGGTATGCCACTGATAGAGAGAAAACTCGTCAATAGATGTCAACAGACGAAAACAATTTTCTTCGACACGATGGATTAGGGCGCCTCTTCGGCGACATATCGAACAGTCACAGACTCGAACATGATCGAGATCAGCGTCGACTTCGAACTGGACTCTACCGCAGTGACACGAACCTTTGTACGTCTGTTTCATGACGTGTAACTCCAAGTTCAGCCGTCGCCATCAGCGACCGATCTGCGGCGAAATGAGTTCAGGCACCCTTTACCTCGAATGCGAGAGTGATGACCGAGAACACCACAACCCATTTTGGTCTGCGGGGCCGCTTGTCGGACGCGCGTAGGGGCCGACCTGCGTGTCGGCCCTCCGAACGGGCGGACACCCTTCGACTCGGCTCAGGGCAGGCGCCGGTCCGCCCCTAACATTTCTATGTTGCCTTCTTCATCGAATCAGCCGATTTGCCCGCGCCAATACATTTGGCGGGATGGTCAGTGCGATTTGCTTCGCGGCCTTCAGATTGATGATGAACTCGAACTTCGTCCGGTTAGCACCAGTCCCGAGTTACTTGGCTCTGAGAGGAAACCTCTCTGGGTGAGCGATGATTTCTTCGCTCAAATCGACATCGAGATCGGGCCAATAGAAGTGGCCCGGCGTTGGCTCTTCTACGTTTAGAATTTTTCCCACTGGCACATCTTTAAACCATGGAAAATCTTCATAGGACATGAACAACTCGTGGTCGCCCGCCAGCAACCAGACGCCATGATTTGAAACATGTGTAACTTCAATCGGGAAAGTGTTCTTTCCAAGCGCGCTTAAGCTCATCTTAGTGCCCCTCGATAATTTGCTCGATCTCCTTGATTTGACTGCGTGACAAGCGAACATTCTTCGCCAACTCGATGTGCGGTTCTAACCAGAATTTTGCCTCCCCGTCTCCACAGTAGACGTGGACATGCGTCCGCGATTCCTCACGAGAGAAGAAGAAAAACCGATAACCCTTTTCTCGGAAGACGGTAGGACTCATGAGCCAAATGATAGCGCAAAACGCAAATAAGACATAGAACTGAGAGTGCTCTATGTGAACATTGTACTAAGCCGTTTTCTTCATCCTCGGAATGTCTCAGCTGCCAGGGTCGTAAGTTCTTCGGTGTCGGTTCGGCGCGCGGCTAGCCGCGCCATAATGCAATCCAAATTTTTCTTCCTGGCCCTTTTCGCTCCTGTTTTTTACTGACAACTGATAAATGACCACTGATAACTCTTACTTGATCAGCCTATTCGCCCGCGCCAGCACCTCCGGCGCAATTGTCACGCCGATCTGCTTCGCGGTCTTGAGATTGATTACCAGCTCAAACTTCTTCGGCTGCTCCACGGGCAGGTCGGCAGGCTTGGCTCCCTTCAGGATTCTGTCCACGTAATATGCGACGCGCCGGTAGCTGTCCGCGACGACCGCCCCGTAGTACATGAGCCCGCCGGCATCCACAAATTCCCTGTTAGGATGCGTCGACGGTAACCGGCTCTTTAACGCAAACTCCGCGAACCGTTTTCTATTAGCACCCATTTGCGGGCCCGAGGTCACGTAGAGTCCATCCGGGCGCTGCTTATTCAGCGCAGCGAATACCTGTTCGAAACCGTCCGCAGGTCGTATCTCC